>JBGTGG010000173.1:0-7906 GCA_041746855.1 Cyclobacteriaceae bacterium
GGAAGACTGGCTTCAGCCCAACGAGCAGCAACAGTTTCCATTTCTGCAGCATTGGCTTTTGCAGGATCAATGTTCATTGAATCTTTGTATGGGTGGAAACTTTCCGCCATAATCATATGAAATTCATCAAGTTCCGGCCACTCATCTTCATCTTGTGCTACTACTTCTTCTTCAACATCGTATTCAGTAGTTTCAGCTTTCTGACCACAACTGTAGCTGACAGCAATCAAAAGGGCCAAGAATAATTTAAAATAGATTTTCATGTGTTTATAGTTTTAGATTAAGGTCACATGGAATGGCCAAAGTAACATTCCGGTTGGTGAATGGTATTTACCTGGCCATTTCATGGTTTAAGTTTTTTTTTGAACGTCAAATTTAAGAAAAAAGAGCATTATGTTTTATCCCGTTTCCCATACTTTCTTTTCCTTTCCAAAAAAGAGATGAAATGCCGGAGGGAATCAAAGTACAAAAAGATAAAAAGCATCAGGGTCATTACCCAGATTACCGCGAGGTTGAATACAAGTGTATCAAAAGTCTTTCCCATAAAATGTTTAGTGGGTTGATACAGATTGGCAGAAAAATCTAAAAAATGTTTTGGCTTGTGTTCATCCTGATAAATCGGGAATATTCCTTGCCATAATTTTCCATCGAATTCTACAATCCGGTTTTGGGTAGCTGTATTTTTAACTGCATCCACAATTGATTTATTCTGGTACCGGGTACGCATGGCCTCATATGCAATCCGTTTTTCTGGTGTGTTGGTCAACTCCTCAATGAGTTTTTCCTTTTCTTCCTGTGCCCTGCTGTTCCTGTTGGTGTAAAATTGTTTTAGGGTGGTCAGAAAATCTGAAGTGTTTTTCCAAACGGTAGAATCAAACGACCCAATTTGCAATTTTTCAACATACGGAGGTATATCTTTTCCGATAAGGTTTAATTCTGAACTTATTTCCCCTTGCAAAAGTGCCAGGGCATCTTTCAACTCCGTGTGTCCGGTACTTCTCCAGTTCGTGCGTTGGTTTAGACAATAGGTTAATTTGGATTCAAGCTCAGGTATGTAGTATATTTTTTTATAATCCGAAATAGCAATGGTTTTATCAATATCATAAAATTCCTTCTCGAAAGGATTGTCTTTAAACTGCGTTACCATGTATCCTTCAAACGCCCAGCGCGATGCCATCACCTCACCCATGAACGGCACCCCTATTGGCTTGCCTACACTGGGGTTGAACTTATCGAAACGGATTACGACACCACTTAACAGCAACTGTGGAATTACCAGCAAGGGAATGAGGATGTAAATCGTAACTGCCGAATTAAAGGCGGATGAAATATTTAATCCCAGCATGTTTGCAAAGCACGAAGTACTGAAAAGAATAAACCAATACCGTAACTCGGTCAAGGGGATCTCCAGCACCAGATTTCCCACCAGTATAAACAGAAATGTTTGTATGGCTGAAATCAAAAACAACACCAGTACTTTTGAAGTTAAGTAGCTACCTCTGCTCAAATGAAGAAAACGTTCGCGTTTCAATATTTTTCGGTCGCGAAAAATCTCTTCTGCACTTACCGTTAATCCAAAAAACAAAGAAACCACTACGCTCATAAAAAAATAGACCGGGATATTTTCATTGTCGTGAAAGTTATAGCCATGGGCCGATTGGCTCAGCACATTGTAATATTTGACCATGTAGGCAATAAACAATGCAAGGATCGGTGCCTCCAGCATCGTGATGTACATGTATTGTTTGTTTGCCAACTTTGCAAGTGCATCTCTTTTAAAGAAAATAGAAAGTTGCTTTGCCCAATTGGGAATACGTTGAGTGACGGCCAACTTCTCTTCTATCTGCTGGATCCTGGGAACCTTGATACGTTGTTTAAAGTATTGATACCATTGACCCGCAGAAATTTTGCGTGTGTTGGTAAGCCGACCATATTCATTAACAACCTTTGTTTCGATGATGTTGAAAATCTGCTCAGGGTTAATGTTTCCGCATTCCGGACAAGAGCCTAAACTCTTATTGGCCGCGTTGATAATGCCCTGAAAATAAACCACTGCTTCCACCGGATTTCCATAGTAGATTTGAAACCCACCCGAATCCAAAATCACAAGACTATCAAAAAGCTTATAGATATCGGAGGAAGGTTGGTGGATCACAACAAACACCATTTTGCCCCGCAACGAAAGCTCCTTGAGCAAATCCATTATATTTTCTGAATCGCGTGAGGAAAGACCCGAAGTGGGTTCATCAACAAAAAGAACAGTCGGTTGCCTTAAGAGTTCAAGGCCAATATTCAGTCGCTTTCGCTGGCCACCACTAATGGTTTTCTCCAATGGTGATCCCACTTTTAAGTGCTGGATTTCTTGCAAGCCAAGACTGCCAAGAACACGCACCACTATCGCTGTTATTTCATCCTTGGAATATTTTCCGAAGCAAAGTTGTGCAGCAAAAAACAAGTTTTGAAAAACCGTGAGGTCCTCCATCAACAAATCATCTTGCGGGATATATCCAATAATTCCTTCTGCGCGTTCCGATTCATCGTGAACATTGATACCGTTAATTGTAACCCGTCCACTAGACGGTTTTTCCGTTCCGTTCAGTACATTGAGCAAGGTTGATTTTCCTGAACCACTCGCACCCATTAAACCGATCAGCTTACCACCTTGCTCAGCAATGTTAATGTTTTGTAATCCCGCCTTTCCACTTTTGAAGTGGTAAAAAATATGATCGGCAGTAAATGTTATTTTTGTTTTGTTCTCATTGATCAGAAATTTGCCAATGATATCACTATAATAGATGGGTTCTATTTTATTTCCCCGAATGGTGCTACCGGTTGGGAAGACGTCAATTTTCCTACTCTTAATAGAAATACTGTTGAGATAAAGTGTAGAGATGCCAAGGTATTTAATAAAATAGGTTTCCGATTCCGGTAAACGAAGAATGGCAATTAAACCGGTAAGATTTTTCTCGACAATGTTGGGTCCATTATATTGCCCGCCTTCAGAACCTTCATCAATTATCAAAACATTTTTTGTGGATAGCTCATCAACATCGTGCCCCATTACAAATTCTTGCAAGGCAACAATTTCATTGTGCTTGATCTTTAACGCCTGGCCGATATAGAATATCAGATTGGTTTGGCGCTCCGAAAGTGTATTGTCGGCATACACCAGTTCAATGATCTTGACCACCATTACCAACTTTTGTTGCATGGTGAGTGCCTGGTTCACCTGCTTCACAATGCGCATTATTTTTGCCCAATCATCGACAAATTGTTGGGTGTCGGTATCCGCATCCAATCTTTCAAGTTCCTCCTTTCCTTCTGTGAGGTTGGAGGATTTACAAAACTCATCAAAAAGGTTTAAGTAGTAGCGGGTAGCCTCCTGATTGAGGTGAAGCCCCAGGAAATCTTTAATGTTGGCACGCTCATCGTCTGTTATACGCTCACGTGCAACAATTGCAAATAATTGTATTATGGCTTTTAGTAACTCCTCGCTCATTTAAACTTGGAAAAAGTTCAAAATAGGTGAAAAATGGGTAATTATAGTGTTCTGATCTGGAATCTTTGTGGATAATACACAAAAAATGGCGGTGAAATAACCGCCATCTTGTTCGTTGGTATTTAAAGGATTGTTAGCCGATTTTAGAAGTGATCAAGTCACCGAGCACCAACAAACCTTCCCGTAGATATTCGTCACGTAATTCCGACAAATCGGAAATGTCTTTGGTTTCCTGGTTGCCAAGTTTGGTGCCCATTTTGTCGTTTGTGCTCTTTCGTTTCTCAGCTTCTTCCATTTCAATTCTTCTTACTTTCTCATTCAAGGAAACACTGGTTTCATTTATTCTCTTTTTGGTTTCCTCGGTTTCGATAATAAACCGGTCAAGCTCAGCATCTGTTTTGATTCTATTCAGATAGGATTTATTTAAGTCGGCAATGATACGATTGTTTATAACCGGTGTTTTATCGTAAAGGGTGCTTCGGATTTCATCCCACGGCAATGCACTCGGGTTTGAACTTTCACCAAACTGTTCAGGATCGAGCGCAGAGGGCAACAATACATCCGGTGTAACTCCCTTGTGTTGGGTACTGCTTCCGGTTACACGATAAAACTTTTGAAAAGTAATCTTGAGTTGTCCCACCTCTTCGTTGGGATTGTTCAGGAATTGTTTCAAGTCCACAACAGTTTGTACTGTTCCTTTTCCAAATGTTGATTCACCTACTACAACCCCACGGTTATAATCCTGAATGGCGCCTGCAAAAATCTCGGAGGCTGATGCACTAAAACGATTGGTAAGAACAACCAATGGCCCGTTATATAAAACGGAGTTATCATCATCATTTCCCACTTCAATTTTATTCATTGAATTTTTTACCTGCACCACAGGGCCATTTTTAATAAAAAGGCCAGTGAGGTCAATGGCTTCTGAAAGAGAACCCCCACCATTGTTTCGAAGGTCCATGACAATGCCATTTACGTTTTCCGCTTTCAATTCATTAATCAAACGTTTTACATCGCGTGTGGTGCTTTTATAATCCTTATTGCCTTTTTGATACTCATCAAAGTCCATATAGAAACTTGGTAAGGTGATGACACCGAGTTTCAAATCTTTGCCATCCTGACGGTATTTGATTGTATTTTTTGTTGCTTGCTGATCCTCCAGTTTAATTTTATCCCGTACCAATGTTATCTCCCGCGAAGGACCATTCAAACCTGTTTCAGCCGGTAAAAATTGTAAGCGCACTTTCGTTCCTTTAGGCCCTTTTATCAATTTCACAGCGTCATCAACCCGCCAGCCTATTATGTCTACCATTTCGCCATCATCGCCCTGTGCTACCCCGATAATGCGATCATTGGCGTGGAGCTTATTGCTTTTCTCTGCCGGTCCACCGGGAAGAACTTCAACGATTTTGGTATAATCCCCATCGGTTTGCAACCGTGCCCCAATACCTTCCAACGACAAACTCATACTTTGCTTGAATTGGTCGGCTGCTTTGGGTGAGAAGTAGTTGGTATGTGGATCGTACGCTTCGGTGATGGCGTTCATATAAATACTGAAAACGTCTTCACTATTGAATTGTGAAATTGATTTCTTGAATCGCTCATACCGGGTGCGCAAGGTTTTTTCAATTTCAGCTTGCTCTTTCCCTGCAAGCTTAAGACTCAGGGATTGACCTTTGATGATCTTCCTCCATGCTTCATTCAATTCTGCCTCCGAACGTGCCCAGGGTGATTTGTTTCGGTCGGTTTCCAAGAACTCGTTAACAGAATAATCAAAGGGATAGGTTATTAAACTATCCAATACAAAATCCATCCGCTCATTAAAGCGCTTTGCATATACATCGAATATTTCATAAGCAACAGAAACATCCTGGTTGTGGGTAAAATCGTCAATCTTAAACCTGTAGGCTTCAAACTTTGAAACATCACCAGCAAGAAAGTATGAGCGGTTATTGTCCAATCCTTCCATGTATCCATCAAGGATTGCGGATGACAATGAGTCATTTAACTGTATCCGTCTGTAATGATTATTATCAAGAATATAAACTATTGCTTGTGCTTCTTTTCCATACACTGGCTTCGGTACCAGTTTGGTGGTGTCATTTCCATGGATGCCACCAAAAACACTCGAAATGGAAATCCATAAAATAAAAACCGCTCCTGCCACTAATCGCTTCATAACTATTTGTTTCGTTTCCCCATTACAAACGCTGTGCCTAAAACAATGTTTTGCCAGTAGGCATATTGCGTTTGAAAATTTTTACATTCCTGTACTAAACCTTATCCTCGTACTCCTCCAAAAATTTCTTTGACTGTTCGATGTTTTGGAATTCAAAAAATTTCTTTCCGGATAGGCTTGATTGGATTTCCAGGCGCACCAATTCGATATTCGAGTTTTTCCTGAAATTAAATTTCGATGCGTGCTTATAGTCTTCCCCTTGTTTGGTGGATATTTTAAAGGCCGTAGCACGCACTGATTTGCAATATCCACATTGATAATGCTTTACCAACTCTCCAGCACCATCGGCTGAAGGTTGTTGTGTAATCTCCTCGCGGCTTACCTTCATGGTATAAAATCCGCAGCTATTGCATTTGAGTGCCTGAAGGTGGCCCTGATATTTTTCAACTTTTATTTCTCCTGAATTCTCGTCAACCCAAACATCGTAATCCATTGAGAAAATGTTTTCCTCTGCTTGCATTCCTTCTTCTAAGTGAACATCTTCTTCTTCTTCACTTAATAATCTCATCTTTGAACCAGAAGCGCTTACTCTGGGCATATATCTCCATTTTTTTAACTTTTTATCAATAACGGTTGGATAATAATAATCAAGGATCAAAAAGGAAACATACGCAACCAATGTACCCCCTGCTATTCCCATAAATAAACGAACAAAGAACCAGACTTCTACCTCCGTTAGTTCATCCATTCCATACCGATTGATCAACATGAAAACCGTGATGGCAAAACAAAGAAAAATCACCTTTAAATCTTTGATTTCCCGTTGGTTAACAAAGTCATACTTGGCTTTAAAGTCTTTCAAAGCAGAGAGACGTACATGGTAGACAATAAATAAGACCACGCCTGTTGCGAACATAATTGCTGCTCCAACAAGCATTGCCTGATGCCAGATAACTAAAAAAGAAGTATTTTCCATATTTTTGGGTTAATGGCTTTAAATATAATTCAATAAATAGAATTCAAAGAGAAAGAATCACGAATGAGAAAGACTTTATTTAAAATATTAGCCAGCGTAAATCGTGTCATTCTTCCCCGGTATAGTCAACGTGACATTACTAAATTATCAACGCTCGATAAAGCATTAATTGCATATCGTTATTGGGTCACGAAAAATTCCCTTTAAGTAAGAATTTGATCATTTTCTAAATCTCATTGCTAATCAGTGTTTTATTGTTAATCAACTGAACTGGTTAAGGGTGATTATGAGTTGTGTTGCCGCAAAAAATATTGTGTAATATTTCACAATTAATATTTGACTATTAGCGCTTAATAATTTATTATTGTGTAATAATACACAATCGTATGAGTGATTTTGAACGTAAAAAGATTGAGATGGAGCTAAAGTCTTTTGCCTCCCGTCATTTTGAAAAGCCTTCCAATTGCAAGAATTCGGAGCAAATCAGATATTATGTTGCTGAGTTGTGCAAAAAAATTGAGGCGCTTGAACGTCAATTTAGTTACGTTCCGGATTGGGCGTATGCTTTGCTGGCCCAGTACAATGCTGCACAGAATTCTTTCATCTACAAGGAGTTTAGGAATACCTATTGTTAAGGAATGCGCTACATCCCCTCCCCTATTCCAATCCGCTACGAGTGGGTGTACACCGCCACCGCCAATCCCTCCGGAAGGATGCAGTATCATCAAATCAAACCGGGAAAAAGTAAACTCAGAATTAGCAGGACTGAGTTTATCAAAGCCTATAATGAAAGTCAGATTTTAGCGATACGGCCCCTTCCAATCCCAAAAGAGGAAGCAATTTTCCAATTTGAATTCTATATTTAATCCTTTTCAAGAATTGCCTTCAAATCAGCAGGACTATAGTTTACTGATTTAATCGTCTTATGGTCCGAGGTTCTGTAAACCAGCCATTTCCCATCCTGTTCTTTGTAGTAACATTCGGTTCCATCCTTTTTGGCGTAGAAAGCAACCGTTTCCTTGGCCTCATCTTCTGAATGACAAACTTTGCTCATATTCGAGCGCTGCACTTCATCAAAAAGGTCTTTGAACTTCTCTCCAAGACCAAACTCAAGAATCGCACCGGAGAGTACATACTGAATATCGCACAAAGCATCCGCCACCTCTACAATATCCTTATCATTTATTGCATCCCGAAGTTCCTGTAATTCCTCAGTAAGAAGGGCTACACGTAAGTTACAGCGATCCTCACC
>JBGTGG010000174.1:0-12295 GCA_041746855.1 Cyclobacteriaceae bacterium
GGATTTGAAAAATCTTGTGGATGTCCATGTCAGTTTCAAGTCCGATATCGATGGTGCCAATGAACTCAAATGGGTACACATAGCCATCGCCAATGCCAAAAGAACTTTGCTTGGTATCTATCATGTGATCAAAGAAAAGTAATTGCAATTATACCTTGATGAGTTCTGCTTCAAGCTGAACAGAAGGTATTCGGTGAATCTATTTGATAACCTTATCCTTAGTGTAATTTAGTGGTATGTTTACGGACTATCAGAATAAAAAATTTAGTCATGATAAGAAATTTAATGGTGGCCAAAAGGATCAATGGCACTGACGGGTTGCCTGGCAAGTTTTCGTTTTCCGTAGATATCCAGGCTGTGATAAAAGCTTAGTCGTAACATGTGGCGGTTTTCATAATGAAAAGGAGATCCGCTATGACGAAACGACCATTGGTATCCCAATTGAAACTGGATATTTTCATTTAAAATATAGCCAAGACCAATAAACGTCCGGTTGTCTTCAAAGTGATCGAAGACCACAGGTTTGCCCGCCTGCATGAAAATTTCTTCATACATCGAAAGGAATAGTGTGTTGTTAACAAGTTTGTGATTGTTCAACGGGTAATATCCCAATATTTTGTAGCGCATACGAAGTGAAAATTCAAAAGGTGATTCTTCTTGAAAGGCCCTTCGCCACCGTTGTTCCAGCCTGATCTGATGATAAATTTTTAGTCGGTCGAATGGTTGTATAAAAAGGAACTGCTGCCAGAATCGGAATTGATGAACGACTTTGTCAATATTGGGCAATTCCTGATTGGGTGCCCAATAAAGGGGAGTAACAATCCCACCCGTTACTTCAAAGTTTTTATTCACTACATAAGAGAGCCCAAAGCGCAGGTAGATTTGCCCCATCGAATTAATGAACTCCTTTCTCCGTAAATGGTACTCGCCATAATAATACAATTTTTCTTGAATCCTGTATTTGGTATAAACCCCCAGCCAGAGTTCAGATGAATGGTGCATGCTTTTGGATTCGGGAATCGTTTGCGCACAGGAAATATGCACATTTAAAAACATCCACATTCCCATGATAAATGGAAGCAGGGTATTGAAGGGGGAAATGCTAGTCATCAATTTCATGTAAACTATATACCGATCAATTTCCTAATTTCTTCAGGGGTAGATTTTGGCTTGATTTGTTTTTCAAGCGCTACAGTTTTTTGAAAACGCAATTCGATAAGTCTTTCTTGAAGGTGTTCTACATCTGTTAACATTTTTTCAACGTTTTCAATTTTTCCTGCCTCCAATGCTGCATTAATCATTTCCAAAAACAATTCATCCGCTACCTTTTCATAAAGCCTTTTCTTTACTTTTATATCCACGTATGTGAACGTGTAGGGGTCAAGCCTTTTTTCTGTGTAAAGGTTGTCGATGGAATCGCGAAGCACATAGATTTGTTCTATCCTTTCAGGAAAATCCTTAAGCGCGTTTAGCATATTCAAGATATCATAGCCGGTGGCAAGTTTTTCTTCAAATGTATTGCTGATGCTATACTCGCGGGTCATTTTATTAAACTCGGTAAGTAGAAAACGATTTTTAAATTTTTCAATGACAGGTTTTACAACGGGATTTGAAACTTGAGAATATTCTTCCGTTACCTGGTGTTGGGTATTGAGTATAATGCTATCCAATTTCTGAAGCTGATAAGATTTTAATACGGTTTTTAGCTCTATGTTTATATTGTCAACGATCTTTTTTACCAGTACTTTTTCTTCTTCAAAGCGCTGCATTAAGGCTGGTATGGAAGCGATGGAATCAGTAGTATAGGAAATAATGTGAAACCGATCTTCATTGTTAAATGTATAGGGGATAGAATCATGATGGTTTAAAAATCGAGCATGATGCCGAATGTAAACAGCCGGATCAACGGTATGGTAGGTGGGGCCTTGCATAAATGCTACCATCGAATAAAGCGAGTCAAGACGGGCAGTGTATTGATTGATAAAGTGGATTCCCCACGCAAGTGAGTCGCTGTATTGATTGTTCAGTTCAAGGAAATTCCTATCCCGTATACTTTCAAGATTTGTCTGTATGGAATCTAAGCGCACCTTGATAATCGCGAGGTTGGCTTGATCATTTTTTGTTACAGGATAACTAAATCGGGCAGACCCGTAGAAGCGCCTGGTTGGATCACGAAAGGTAGTATCCAGTTGTAGCAGTTGGCGAATGGAACTACGCAGTAGCATATTGCCCTTTTGCTGTGCGATTAGTTCATCGGAATTTTGGTGATATCCTATATCGAACAGCAAGGGATGCAACTCCGGCTTGATTTTAATTGGCCCGATGGCATCCGTTGCCTTTAATTCCTTTAATGTATTCAATGCATCTTGATACAGGATGTTTTGTAAAGTATCGCCCTTGTTCCTTTCGGTTTTCAATAGCGATAGCAAAAAGCCATGTTCATACACCCGAACTTCATACATCATTACGGAGTCTTCCATGTATGTAAATTCCCACAAGTCGTGTAGAAAACCTTTCGCGTCAAACTTTCCTTTAATACCAGTTGGGGGTGGGGTGTACTCCATCCATTCAAATCCATCACTTAGTACACCATTCGTAAACTGGAATGAAGCTTCTTCCAACGTAGCAGTTTTTGCTCCTTGTAAATAGGATTGTTTGGCAAAAGTCCAATTACCGGATGCGACATCTTCTGTGTAGTTGGAATTTAAAATACTATACTGGCTGACCAGGGTTGTTTTGGGTTTGAAATCTTCAATCTCTTTTATTTGAACACGATGTAGCTGGTATTGATAGTTCCACGCGCCCTCTTTTTTGTTTTTGTTAAAATTGCCAGACCAAATAATTTTTTCGAAGGTGATGCTGTCTTCTTGCTGTGAAGAAGAAGCCTCCAGGGTATAGTTTCCCTGAAGCACATGCTTGCCCCTCGACTCGTAATATCCATATTGCACTTTAGCGCTATCCCCATTCACGAGCGGTATTTTTCCTTCAAAGCGTGAAGTCTTTTGCGACCAGCCAATGGCGGGAATCAATGCTAACCAAATAAATAGAGAGGTAATAGAAACCCTCATTTGTTGAACTTTGGGTTGAACTTTAGAGTATAGTTTTGGCAAAGAAAACAAAATGAAGGTTAAATAAACAGGAAATTGGTGATGGGTTTTGCTCATCTGTATCGAGGACTGGCTTCAAACGGATGTTTGAAAAGGAATTAAATCCCGGATTGCTCATAGCCTCGCCCTTCAGGTCGGGGTGGAAGGATAGGAGATTGTATTGGCTTTAGCCAAAATGGTTTGGGCTAAAGCGCGTTTGGTTTTTTTTCGATTTACCCCGGCATAAATGCCAAGGCTATCGCATAATTGTGTCCTCTGGAATCCCGGTGATGTAGGAGAACCTGTATGGCTTTACTGTCCCTTTAATGCTTTATCAATCTCTCTTTGTAAAATCGTTAATATGCCGACACCTGACGCTACACTATTGAAAAAGTACTTGCCGTCCCGGTCAAGAATGATGTTTACCGGATATCCGTTTATTTCAAATTTTGTTTTGATAAAATCCTTGTCTGTGGGCAAGACTTTATACAAGATTGGATTTTCTGTCAGGAATTTTACGAGGTCCTCCTTATTATTTTTAGCAAACGAAATAAAAACAACGTCCGGATTGTTTGCGTAGATTTTTGTTAAGTCGTTGAGGGCAGGTCTTTCCATTTCACAGGGAGCGCAACCAATAAACCAGAAATTTAGCACCAGCACTTTTCCTTTCAGTTCTGTCTTTGCAAGTCGGTTTCCATTCACATCAATGAGATCAAAATCAGGGAAGGCCGTTCCAAGTTTGTTTTTCTTGGTGATTCTCTTTTCGGTCTTACGAAGTTCGGTTTCAAACTCTTCCGTTGTCATTTCAGCTAATATCCTTTTATTATCAGCCTTATTGTAAAGGGATTTATACCTACCCGTCACAACTTGAGCCCAATGATTTTCCCAGGTTGTTACCTGATCCAGGCTATCATAAAATATTGTATTTTTGTTTTGAGCAACAAGCTCAGTTGCCATAAGTGTTAGTAAAATCAGTAGTGTGTTTCTCATGGTTATTTCGATTGTTTTATTTATTCAATTCACCACTATCGCTGTTTCTATATCAATAAGCATACGGTATTAATCCATCATATCCGATTAAGTTTATCCACATAAAATCCTCATTCTCCAGATGGAGGGCTTTTATATCGTGAACTTTTCGCTCGGTAGTAATTATCCTACGAACATCTACAACATCGGAATGAAGTTTCAAATCCACAATAATTTCACCTCTCGAATTTTTATAATAGCTACCATTCCATAGTAGTATGGTACTCTCGCGATTACTCCCGCCACCATAGCGATGGGTAACCACCAATTTATCCTGAATAACCTTCGGATCACTGAAGCACTTACAATTTTTGATATAAACACCCTTACCTTCTATTGTGCCCCAATAGGTAGCCTTGTTATTGGACGGATAGTATTCATCTGGAATGTTTGATTTATCAAACACCTCTCTGGAAACAACTTGATAAAATTTCTCTTCATCAATTACCAACGGTCCGATATAGCCGCTAATCTCTTCTTGCTCGCTTTCTAAAAGTTGTTGTGAGTAGGGGACACAGCTCATGCAAACCAACAGGAAATAAATTTTATAACGTGGCATACGATTTTTCACAACGAAATTTTTTTGAACAGTGAATTCAAATCTAATTAAAAAATGTGATTCCTATTTTTTGATCGGATTGTACCTGGCCCCAACCTTCAGGTCGGGGTGGGAGGATAGGGGAGTGTATTGGCTTTAGCCAAAATGGTTTTGGGCTAAAGCCCGTGTTTTTTTTTCGATTTACCCCCGGCATAAATGCCGGGGCTACCCAGCGCCTTGTTATACAGTGTCCTTTGCGCGAGTGACGCTGATTGGAACTTCAAAACGCTCACATCTCCACCGGAATATTTACAGCGCCACAACCCTCTATCAATACGTTACCATTCTGTTTTACCAGCTTGACTACAATGATAACACCCGTCTGGATTTTGCCTTGGGTAACGACATAGCCGTCTGATGCATCAAATTCCGCCAATACCATTCCATCTTCGGGATAATCCTGTGCATTTAAGATAGGGTCATAGTCGAGGCCTAATTCAGGGTCTTCCTCCTCAGCTTCGGTAATCAGGTTTTGTAATTCTGTTTTAAAATTTTCAGTCACGAGGGGAGAGGCGTTTGCCCACTCGGAAGCGCTTAGTCCATTTTCATAGTCGTTGCAGTTTTCGATGTAGGCATTGAGGAAATCAAGCGCCACGGTATAATCGTCTTCGGATAGTGCCTCGGCAGCATCGGATGATGAATCAGGTGTTGTTGCATCTGTTGTGGCATCCGCTACAGCGTCTTCCGACTGTCTGGTGTTGGACTGACAACTTAGAATGAAGAGCATTAGAAACAGAGGGATTAGGTTTTTCATTTTGATATTGGGTTGTTCTGAAGCTGTGGGAAAGTGGACTTCACTAATCTACAAAAAAAGTTAGTAGTTGGAAACGATTTTACGAAGCGAACTTTTTCCGCTCAGCGTCACTGGCCTCCAGGACGCTGAGCTTGCCATTCGGTGCATACAGCGTCCTCTGCGAGTGACGCTGATGGGGATTAAAAAAGGGATGCGGATTTTTTATTTAGAAACCAGACTCTGTTTTTTTGATTTGTAAAGCCCAACAGCTATGATAAGATTCACAAGTCCTAGAAATGCCAACCCTCCAAAGATTAAGTATTGGCGGTTGCTGAAATCTTCGCCAAAGAAGATAGAAACCATTGGGTAAAGAATTAGACAGAGCGTGATTGCTGAAAGAAGGATCAATTGTTTCTTAGTGGGTGCCATCCAGAATTTCATAGTTTTTTCATTTATATTATACAACATTCTTTTCGGGTACGTATCCAAATTTAATGAAATGGTTTGATCGATGCAAAATTGAGCAAAGAGATTTGTGGCCCTAGTTTTTGTCGGTGGACAAAGAGCATGTCGGTTTTTTCCCGCTCAGTTTCACTGGCCTCCCGGACACTGAGCTTGCAATTCGGTTCATACGGAGTCCTCTGCGAGTGACGCTGATGGGGATTGAATTACCTAGCTAACAGTGCTTAATGCTAGCTGATAGAGGAATTAATTGTCCCAAATATGGACGTGTATTCATAATACCCTTTAGATGCCCCATGGAAAATTGTTTGTATTGGATTTTAATCTTTGGCTATCCGCAGGGGATTTTTATGGGTGCAAACGTTGGCAAGAATTATAAAACAGGAAGTAATATCCAGTCTGAAAAAGAATATTCTGTTTCCAAAAACTATCCTGTTACGCTCAATAACGCTACTTATATGTTGGCACACCTTTCGTCTATGTACTATCTGTAATGTAAAAACGAAGATGAAAAAATTAGTAACTCTCCTAATGCTGATAATAGCGTTCGGAGGGGCCATAACAAAAAATTATGCAAAAGGCAGAAATGTGGAAGTGATATCAACAAAGCTTGACGTTTTCTATTTCAAAGTTTCAAAGGAATTTGTAGGAGCCACCATTGAGGTGATCTCGCCAACGGGCGAAGTAATTTTAACTGAAAAGGTTATGCACCGAAAAGCCCTTCTCGATTTCTACATGCGGGATCCCGGAACCTATACTATTTGGATGAAGAAAGATGGCGTGGAAGAAAAATTTTCCTATCAAAAGACAAACTCATCTCCGCTCGTTCCCATGGCGATTGATAGCCTTAAAGAAGTAATCTCCCTGATACAATAGTGCAACAAGATCTCTGATTGTGCATAGCCCCGACCTTCAGGTCGGGGTGGGAGAATAGGAGAGTGTAATGGCTTTAGCCAAAAAGGTTTTGGGCTCAAGCCCGTGTGGTTTTTTTTTATTTATCCCCAGCATAAATGCCAAGGCTAATTGACTTTCCCGCTCAGTATCCTCAGCAATGAAGATGATTGGGAAGAATTAAAAAATATGAATCCCATTTCATGATCGGATTGTGTAAGGCTGTGGAATTTATTGCACTTTATCCCGCTCACTGCCAGGAAACCCAATACCCGCCCCTAATCCCTAAATGAGTATCCATATAATCCAATTAGGATGTTATACCCGGCAGGGATATATTGGTGATAAGTGTGAAAACAACGAGCTTGTTGAAACAATCCATTGAAAGAACCAACCCGAAATACAGACCGACCGATTTATAAGCAGGAGCAGTTGTTGGATGCAGTTGCCTTCTCTGCTAAAGAATTGCTTTCGACTAATAATTGGGCATCGCGCATCGATGAGATTCTTCGCAGATTGGGTGAGGCTTCAGACTCCAGTCGCGTGTATGTATTCAAGCACAACTACAAAGCAGGTAAACTTTTCACCAGTTTGGTTTTTGAATGGTGTGCACCCGGTATTGCAGGACAAATGGATAACCCCGAGCTAAGCGAAATGGAAATTGGAGCGGTAGGGTTCCAGCGTTGGATCGATTTGATGAGTTCCGGAAAATCAGTTTCCGGCACGGTAGAAAGTTTCCCCGCTGATGAGCGAGAATTATTGGAAGCACAGTCGATCAAAGCATTTGCTGTTATTCCTTTTTTTGTCTCCGGAAAATGGTGGGGCTTTATTGGCTTTGATCAATGCGACCGGATACGTGGATGGTCAGCTGCAGAGTTGGGTGCATTGCAAGCTGCGGCCAGTATGATCGGCAGTGCCATCGAGCGACAGATTTCTGAAGCACGACTGCAAGAACAATTTGAGGAATTGCAAAAGACAAATCAGGAATTGGATTTCTTTGTGTATAGCGTGTCGCATGATCTTCGTGCACCGTTGGCCAGTATTCTTGGCTTAATCAATATTGCCTACATGGAGGATGTGAATTTGACGCAACGTAACTATCTCACACGTATGCGCGACAGCGTGCAGAAATTAGATGTGTTCATTAAGGAGGTACTGGATTATTCACAAAACTCCAGAACGCAACTCAAGGCCGAGTCAATCGACTTAAAATTTTTTTTTGCGAGACCTTGGCAAACAAATTATTCCGCTTGATCAAAGTATTTCTTTTGAGATTGATTGTAACGGAGAACCAGGCAATCAATTTTATTCCGATGCGAAAAGGCTGAAAATCATTTTCAATAACTTGCTTTCTAATGCTGTGAATTTTAGGGATACAACAAAAGCACAATGTCAGATACAGATAAGTATTCAAGTGACTAAGGAAGGCGCAGCTATTCAATTCGAAGACAATGGAATTGGAATTGAGGCGATCCATATTGACAAAATCTTCCAGATGTTTTACCGCGCCACAGAGCATGGCACAGGATCGGGCTTAGGTCTCTACATTGTTAATGAAGTGCTGCTAAAGCTTGGTGGCTCAATAAAAGTACAATCACAACCAAATCAATTTACCCGCTTCAGTCTATGGATTCCTTCCGCTGTTTAGTGGGCACCAGTTGGGTTTCGGAACTGTTTAATTAGCTGCATTGCGATAACACAATCCAAATAATGGCGAAAACAATAATAAACCCGAAACAACCTCCGCCAAGTTTTTTAGCTCCGTATCCGGCAAGTAATCCTTTGAAAAGTGTATTCATAATTAAAATATAAATTTTTTAGTAATGAAGAAAATATAAATTAAATAAGGAAGAGGGTGCTTAAAAGTCGTTCGGCCTCTTAGTATCGCGAAGAAATCCATCCCGACTTTTTTACAACCTCTTCCAGATGTTTTAATCAACTTCCACCAACGAGTCGCGTAACGACTTTACTGTATCGTGGTCCGCTCTGATCAACTTGTGCTGTTCCTCAACAAGAGCGAGTTGATCGGTTGTTAATTCCCGTGCATCCTCTTCCATCACTTTTTTGTAGGTCTCAACAGCCTTATCTTCTCCGAATTCACACGAATTAAGAATGGTCTTGCGGTCGTTGCCAGTAAGGGCAGCTTTTACATCCATCCATGCCCGGAAAAATTTTCCGGACACTTTCGTACCTTCAACGGGTGTTCCACCTAGTGCTTGCACTTCCTCTTCCAATTCTGCTTTGCACGCGTGACTGGTTTGCGCCAATTGTGCGAAAAGGGTTTTTAAATCGGTTTCTTTTGTTTCCTTTGAAGCTGTCTCATAGCCTTCAACTCTATCATTATTGATTTCGATGAGTGTGTTCAGCGCGTCAATTGATTTCTGATTTTTCATAGTTGTTTTGTTTAGATTGTTTCACTTCCATTGTTTCATTCTATCCATGTCAATTATGATTCCATAATTTTTGTTTATCACCTACCCACTCAAAACTTGCTTTAAATTTTCAATCTTAAACAAAAGGCATTTTTCCCATTGGGATATTGTGAACTCTTTTTCGAAGAGTGTAGAAATAAATGCGCGATTAACTATCGCGAGTTAACTATATAGTTCATGTGTAAAGGAAGATGCGAGGGAAGAATACTCTACAGAGTAGGCAAAGGTATCTACGTAGAAAAAAATTGTAGCGCGGATAAGCTGCACATCAAAGGAATTTGAGCCTTGCAATGTGTGGCATCAAATTTTCAATCATCCAACCGTACAAACAATTTAAATGTAGAAACCATGAAAAAAATAAAAATAATAGGTTATTGCACTGCTCTGGCACTGTGCATCACGCTCGCTGCTTCCACATCTGGATACGCACAAAACACGCAGGGTGATAAGAATGCTCCTCAAAAATTGACGGATGCCACAATGAACAAGCAACTCGCTTCGGATTGGAATACCCGTAATCCCACATTGAAAGATCAACCTGTGAACTGGTTTGGTGCAAATGACGGATACTATGGTACATACTCAATCGATAACAAAGAGTACATGTCCCGCTACGATAATAAAGGAAAGTACATTGAAACCATGAACCGCAAGGAGTGGGACGAAATGGTTCCGATGAATCTGAAATCATCTTTTGATAACAGTAAATATGAATCCCAAGAGGTTACAAGCTATTGGGAAGTTTCTGATAATAACAGAAAAGGTTACTATATGGAACTAAAGGATGATCAGAACAAAATTACCCGTTTGTGGGCTGATGAAAATGGTAGGTTCACCACCACACCATATTCTGGTAAGCCGAAAAACTAAGAGACGGATAGATCCGGATTGAAAGAAAATTTAAATAAGCATAGATTATGAAAAATAACATTCAAAGATTTTTAACAATAACGGCTGTGGCATTTGCAATGACTGCATTTATGACTGGTTGCGACAATGATGATGATGACAATGTAGGACCAACTTTGACAGGTGAATCCAAAACATACACGCTAAGCTCCGTGTCAAATCCTGCCATTAGCGGAACAGTGAAGTTTGCAGAGAGAAGTGACAATGCGACTGTTGTTACTATTGACCTGGACGGTACATCTTCAGGCAATTCACATGTTGCACATATTCATGCGAATTCTGCCGCTGAAACGGGAGGGATCATTATCGACTTGAACACAGTAAGTGGTGCGAATGGTATGAGCGAAACTGTAGTAACGGAACTAAATGATGGGACAGACATCACATACACCGAACTTTTAAACTTGAATGGCTACGTGAATGTGCATTTAAGTGCATCGGATTTGGCTACACTCATTGCACAAGGAGATATTGGAGAGAATGAATTAACCGCTGCTTCTACTACGTATGCATTAGGATCTGTAAATGATTCAGGAGTAGATGGTACTGTTACATTCACGAAACGTGTTAGTGGAAGTAGTTTAGTAAAGGTGAACTTAAACGGAGCATCACCAACCAGCAATTATCCTATTTCTATTTATGAAAACAGTCAGGATGAAGAAGGTCCCGTAGCAATTACCCTAAATAATTATACAGGTTCTAATGGCACGAGCATAACATCTGTTAGAAAGCTTAACAATAACACAGCAATTAGTTATGACGAGCTAACAAATTTTAACGGTCATATAAATATAGCAACGAGCGCAACCGACCCAACATATATTGCGCAAGGTAATATTGGAGCGAATTAAACACGCAACAACCACTAAGAAATAGCTCCGTAAGGAGCTATTTTTTTTGGTATAAAGGGAATGAGAAGACAGTGCCTTACAAACTGAAGCCAGAACGTTCATAACTTTTTTGGGTATTCATCTTCCGGAAATTATTTTACTTGGCGGTATTGGTTTGTTGAAATCATTTCTCTTTGCGCTCTTATGTGTGGGAATTACAGGAGGTTTGAATAGTATCGGCATCCGGTTAAAATTATAAACCCTTTATCGGTTGGCTTTGAATCCCAAATTCCACCAATGCTAGTAGTAAAATCCTCTTCGCTCAGAGTCACTGGTCTCCAGGACTCTGAGACTTGCTATTCAGTGCATACAGAGTCCTCTGCAAGTGACGCTGATGGGGATTGTGCATAGCCCCGACCTTCAGGTCGGGGTGGGAAGATAGGGGAATGTATTGGCTTTAGCCAAAAAGGTTTGGGCTAAAGCCCGTGTGTTTTTTTCTATTTACCCCGGCATAAATGCCAGGGCTTATCTGATTCCCGCTCGTTCATAGATTCGATGCTGGGGGTCTATTAAATTTATTTGCAATAAGATTAAACAATATACGAAACTCCCAATTCAACTAACACAAGAACTAAAGGAACAAAAAGAGCATCCCTAAATATTTTAATGCTTTGTCCTTACCGTCACTTTCTTTGTTTCTCATACCAAGAATAAAATGTTTGATAATGAGTCCCACACCAATGATTATTGCAATTGAATGACGTTATATCCAGCTGGCTTCCTATTGTGGAAATAAGCTTATCGAAGCCAATTGCATTTGTGGAAATTCTATTCCACATTTTGTTTTTAGTAATGATCATAATGAAGTGATCATTAGTGAAAGGTCCAACGTCCATAGTAACTTCCCCGATGGCTACAATATCGTTTAAATGAAAATTAGATAAACGGATTTCACCTTCAAAATACTGTATTGAATTGGTGTTTTTATCTACAACGACTTCTTTTTTCATGGGTTAACTTTTCCTTCTCCCGCTCAGTTTCACTGCCTTCTATGACACTGAGCTTGTCATTCGGTTCATACAGAGTCCTCTGCGAGTGACTCTGATGGGGATTAAATAGTTTTGAAATCAGACATAAATTAGTTCATAAAGCGTTCTCTGCAAGTGAAGCTAATGGCGATATCACCATTTTAGATATTCCGGTGATGTTGACCCCTCATTCCGGGTCATGTTGACCCCCCTTTTAAAGTATCCTTCACAGTAATGCTTGGACCTGACAATTTTACTTAATTTTTCTTAGACTTTCACCTTTCAGTTCAATTCGAT
>JBGTGG010000175.1:0-10310 GCA_041746855.1 Cyclobacteriaceae bacterium
GCAATCAAAAAAGATTTTTTTTGAACGCGGTTTAAAATCTCGCGTTGCATAATGAGCCATATCTTATTCATGACTACCTCCTTTCACTAACGAGATGAAAATATCACTCATGCTTGGGATTTTTTCTACAAAAGAATGTACCTCGGTAAGGGTGATCAATTCTTTTATTAAGTCATTCGGGGTGCCGGTTCCATTCATTTTAATAGTGGTCTGGTGGAAGTCATCTTCCAAATGTTTATTGCTGATTAATGTATAAGCTGAAGGCACGGAAAAGCTACCTTTGTGATCCACAACAAAGGTGTTGGATCGATAGGTTTTCTTGATTTCTTTCTTGGGTCCTTCCAATATTTTTTTCGATTTGTCAATCAATGCAATGTGATCGCACAGCGACTCTACTGTTTCCATCCGGTGGGTAGAAAATATAATGGTACTTCCTTTCTCACGAAGCTCCATAATTTCTTCCGTGATCAGTTGCGCATTGATCGGATCAAAACCCGAAAAAGGTTCATCCAATATGATAAGCCTGGGCTCATGCATTACTGTACTAATGAACTGGATTTTTTGTGCCATCCCTTTACTGAGGTCTTCCACTTTTTTGTTCCACCAATCGGTGATTTCAAATTTCTTGACCCAGGCTTTACTTTTATCAAGTGCCTCTTTGCGACTTAAGCCTTTTAATTGTGCCAGATAAATCAGTTGCTCACCAACTTTCAGTTTCTTATAAAGGCCACGTTCTTCCGGTAAATAGCCAATCCAGGAAATGTGTTTCTGCTGTAACGGTTCACCAAAAATCTTCACACTGCCTTCATCGGAGTTGATGATTTGATTAATGATACGAATGAGTGTTGTTTTTCCAGCACCATTGGGACCGAGAAGTCCGTAAATACTTTTCTCGGGAATGGTGATGCTTACCTGATCAAGTGCCAGGTGGTTGGTATACCGCTTGGTAACTTTTTCTGTTGAGAGAGCTTCCACAAATAGTTTATTTTAATGACACTAATGAGTGTCAAAAGATAGGAAGGAATTACAAAAAAAGGAATGTTATGGGAATCCTACTTTATTGATCGTATGGAAAGGACTCCGGTTCTAATCCATTTTATCTTTGAATATGATGTTCCCCATGGATACATCAAGATTAAAGACCATGGCGTTTTTGGAATCTGCTGTATAGGCAGCGTTTGCGAAGGTATTTTCTTTGATTTTCTTTAAGTTTTTGGGAATGCTAACACTACACAGCCATGAATCCCTGATTTTTACCAACACGGGCACATCTTCTTGCGGCATGATGATAATGAGGTTTCCTGCTCCTACGCTCCCTTTGATTTCATTTCCTACCAATGGTTTGTTGCTGAAGTCGAGCACCATATTGCCAAAGCCCACATCGGCTTTTACATATTTCGCGCGTGCGAGGTTCATGTTTTTGATTTTTGCAGTACCGACATCCACTTTAATGTGGAAGGTATCCATGTCGATTTTGTTCTCCATTTCAGAGAAATACCCAACATTTACGTCAGCACTACCCGTATTGATTTTTAGATTTTTGATTGAAAGGCCGGATAAATCCATATTTGCGCTTCCTACACCGTAAGAGAACTCCAAATGATAGGGTTTAGCGTCCGTCAGGTACATTTTCCAAAATTTATCGTTAGAATTACTCACGCCTGATCCAAATACCCGTGTGGAGATAGTTTGGCTAAACCCATCAGATCGTACTTCTTCAAGCCCCAGCTTGATGTAACATACATTGCCAATTATTTCCTTGGAAAATTTTTGCGAATAGGAATCAACATCCTGATTGCTGTAAACCGTGAGTAAATCGTTGCCATGGGAGGGTTTTATGAAACAGTTTCCACTGTTTGCTTTGAGGACAAGCTTAACCTCCTCGCATTTCTCCGGATTTTCAATTACGAATTGCTTCTTTATCTGGCCAGAGACCAATGCAGCAACCATTACACCACTAAATGTCAACCAAAACTTCTTCTGCATGGTGTTTAGATACGGGTACTATAAACTATAGGTTACCGCTACGTAAGGTATTTTCACGTTTTGTCCCAAAAACACCAGTTTTTTTGCGATAAAAACCTTTATAGGACTAAATAACCCAAAATAGGGGGTAGCTGCAAATAAAAATTCCGCTGAAAATCGAACTCCTTAATGAAAGAATTCCTTCATTTTGTCAAAAAAACCTTTGTCGCCTTCGCTTGGGCTCGGTTGGAAGTTCGGGGAATCCCTAAGTCCTTCCAGAATGTCCTTTTCTTCGGAAGAAAGCTTTTTCGGGGTCCAAACGTTTACGTATACCAATTGATCACCGATTCCGTATCCGTTTACATCCTTGAGTCCTTTTCCTCTTAAGCGAAGTATTTTTCCGCTTTGTGTTCCCGGTTCGATCTTGATTTTTACTTTCCCGGTAACGGAAGGAACCTCAACCTGTGCACCCAGTGCTGCATCTACGATGGTAATGTGCAGGTCATAAATCAGGTTATTTCCATCTCTTTTTAATTGAGAATCCTCTTTTTCTTCAATTAAAATCAAAAGGTCTCCCGCTACTCCTCCTGGAGCTTCATTGCCTTTTCCAGACATGGAAAGTTGCATTCCTTCTGAAACACCTGCAGGAATTTTTACACTGAAAATTTCTTCTTTGGAGATCAATCCGGAGCTATCGACACCCGGAGGGCGCTTGTCAATTAATTGCCCTGCTCCATTACAGGTAGGACAGGTTGTGGCAGACACCATTTGTCCAAGCATGGTATTGACCACGCGTTTGGTTTGGCCTGCACCATTACAAGTAGAACACTGCTTAAAAGTGACACCATCTGCTTTCACCAGACGGTTTACTTTTATTTTCTTTTCAACACCGTTGGCAATTTCTTCCAACGACAATTTGAGTTTTATGCGGAGGTTCGAACCTTTCCTTCCTCTGCGGGATGTACTTCTCCCACCTCCACCACCAAAGAAACTATCGAACGGACTACCACCACCGAAGATATCCCCAAACTGGCTGAAGATATCTTCCATATTCATTTCGTGGCTATATCCACCACCGCCACCCATACCCGGGCGGCTATGGCCAAAGCGATCATATTGGGCACGCTTGTCTGCATTGCTCAATACCTCGTACGCTTCCGCGGCTTCTTTGAATTTTTCTTCAGCAGCTTTATCGTCCGGGTTTTTATCCGGATGGAATTGTATCGCCACCTTTCGGTATGCTTTCTTTATTTCCTCGGCTGTGGCTGATTTGGTTACACCAAGAATTTCGTAATAGTCTCTCTTCGTTGACATTCTCTAGATTAATTTCCCACTACTACTTTGGCGTAGCGAATTACTTTTTCATTTAACAGATATCCCTTCTCAACAACGTCTACCACTTTGCCTTTGAGCTTTTTATCGGGTGCGGGTATTTGGGTAATGGCTTCATGAAGATCCGGATCAAAGTCGCTGCCTACTCCAACGTCCATGATTTTAACACCGTACTTTTCCATCGACTTGTTGAACTTGTCCTGGATGAGTTTGTATCCCTGTATGTCCTGAGCTTCTTCACTGGCTTTTGATGCCCTTTCGAAATCATCTACAATAGGAAGTAACGCGACCAATAATTGCTCGTTGGCATTTTGGATAAGGTCTAATTTCTCTTTTGCAGTGCGCTTTCTGAAGTTGTCAAACTCAGAGTATAAGCGTAGATATTTATCTTTAAATTCTGCCAATTCGTCTTTTAGTTTGTCAAGGTCTGATTTTTCAGACTTCGAAACCCCGGATTCGTCTGCTTCAGGTCCTTCTTCGGAATTTTCATTTTCACCTGCTTCTGCTTGATTGGCGAGGGTTTCATCCAGGATTTCTTCCGGATTGATATGTTTATCGTCAGTTTTTGTCTCTTGCTTCATAATTAGGTAAACGTCAATGGAATTTTGAACTGTGGGTTTGTCAATAATATTGCCAACCGGTTTTTTGGTGTCAATATGGCACTACGCCTGGTTGAGGTTCTTCCAGATCATGTCTTTCAGCTCCGTGAGCCCTTGTTGGGCAACCGAGGATATAAACAACGATGGGATATTTTCAGGGAGCTCTTTTTTAAGGGCTTCTTTCAACTCATCATCGAGCATATCCGATTTTGAAATGGCGAGTAGCCGTTTCTTATCGAGCAATTCTGGATTGTATTTCTTGAGTTCGTTTAGCAGGACTTCGTATTCCTTATTTATATCCTTCGCGTCCGCGGGCACCATGAACAACAAAAGCGAGTTTCGTTCAATGTGTTTCAAAAAACGAATGCCAAGTCCTTTACCTTCTGCGGCACCTTCAATGATTCCCGGGATATCGGCAATCACAAAAGAGCGGTCATTTCGATACGAAACTACACCAAGGTTGGGTGTTAAGGTTGTGAAAGGATAGTCTCCAATTTTTGGTTTGGCAGCGGACATCACAGAAAGTAATGTTGATTTTCCTGCATTGGGGAAACCTACTAGGCCAACATCGGCCAATATTTTCAGTTCAAGAATAACCCATTGCTCCTGGCCTGGTTCACCGGGCTGTGCGTATTGAGGAGCTTGTTTGGTAGGAGTGGTAAAAAATGCATTTCCTTTTCCACCGCGACCGCCAGGGGTAAGGATTTCTTCTTGCCCGTCTTCCGAAATTTCACAAATGATTTCATTGGTTTCAGCATCGCGGGCAACGGTACCTAAGGGTACCTCGAGGATTTCATGTTTACCAGCAGCACCTGAGCTATTCTTTGGCTCACCCGGGTTTCCGTTTTCAGCAATAACGTGTTTCCTGTATTTTAAATGAAGGAGTGTCCAGTGTTGGGCATTGCCTCTAAGGATTACATGACCACCATGGCCACCATCACCCCCATCAGGGCCACCTTTGTCGATATGCTTTTCGCGATGAAAATGCAAACAGCCGGCACCACCTGCACCTGACCGGGAACAGAATTTTACATAATCGATAAAATTAGCTCCCGCCATAGGTTAGTGTGAATGTGCTTCGATTACTTCTGAGATAGACGCGAATATTGTATTTATATCACCCATGCCATGAACGGTGTTCAATCTGTTTTGCTCTTCGTAATAAGGAAGCACGTGAACTGTTTTTTGAAAATATTCATCGATGCGTTTGTTCAGTTTGTCATCCGCATCATCCGGACGGTTTTCAATACTTCTGCGTTTTGCAATCCGGGTTCGCACTTCCTCTTCGGGTACATCCAATGCTACTACCACATGGATGGCCGTTCCATTTTTCTCCATCAACCGATCCAATGCTTCGGCTTGTGGGACAGTACGTGGAAATCCATCAAATAAAAATCCATTTGCATCGGGGTTTTTAAGCACCTCTTCTTCTAGCATAGCAATGGTAATTTCATCCGGGACAAGCACTCCGTTGTTGATGATTTCTTTTACTTTTTTACCAAGGATCGTTTCGTTTTTGAGATGGGCCCTAAAGATGTCTCCAGTAGAGATGTGCACCATTCCGTATTTTTCAATAAGCTTTTCGCTTTGCGTTCCTTTTCCGGCACCGGGCGGGCCAAAAATTACCATGTTAATCATTTGAATTCTTTAATTGATGGATAATTTCCTGGTTTTTTGAATTATTGGTTGGCCAATATACTAAAATTCGTCCTTCACCAAATTGGGCTTATTTCTTCTTCACTTTATGAATGGCCTTCAGGTTTCTTCCGAGGCCATCATAGTCGAGGCCATAACCCACCACAAATTCATTTTCAATATCAAATCCTACATACTTTACATCGATATTTTTTTCGCGGGCTTGTGTTTTTCTGAAGAGGGAAACAGCTTCCACTGATTTGGTTCCAAGCTCACGAAGATCATTAATGGTTTGTTGTAGCGAGATACCTGTGTCTACAATATCTTCAATGATGATGATGTCCTGATTGAAGAGGCTTTCTTCATGGCCTATCAATGTTTTTACCTTGCCTGTACTTTGTGTGCCCTGATACGATGCGATCTTCACAAAGGAAACGCGGCACTGTAAATCGATTTCTTTTAGTAAATCCGAAGCAAACATAAACGAGCCATTCAGGATTGGAAGAAAACACGGTATGCGATCTTTGTAATCTTCGCTGATTTGCTTCGCAAGCAAAAGCACTTTCTTACGAATCCTATCTTCGGTTATGAATTTTTCAAATGTTAAATCGTGGATGATCATACAGCCCAACAAAAAATTGAGGCGCAAATATAGGGTTTTGTTTTATATAGGCGTCAGACCGTTCAAAGCCTTCCTGCGCAAGCTACGGCAAAGGCAGGCGGTCAGACGCCTAGACGAAAACGCTTGTTAGCCTTTAACCCGATTGAGTGAAAGTGCCTTTAACATCCAATCAGGCAATGATTTTTTCGGATCTCTTTTTCGCAGATCAAGATACCAACCAATTTTTTTGAGAATAGGAATACGATGTGTCTCTACGAATTCGATTAATGTTCCGTCCGGATCTTCTACATAACTGAAATATCCGGCCGCTTCACCCATATCAAAACTTCCTGAACTATCCACAGTGAAAGGATAACCATTGCTCTCGCAAAGTTTTTTCATGTTGGCCATTCCGTTAATATCGAAACATAAGTGAATAAAGCCACGATCGCCCCAATATCTGTTTTCATAAATTTTTCGTGGTGTCCTGCTTTTTACAGAAATTAATTCCAGTTTGCTGCTGCCCAATAATTTGGAGAAACTACCCGCGCGTGGTTGTGAATGTTCAATTAACACACGTCTTACTTTTGCATCGCCACCCGGCAAACATTTCAAATCCTCGAACACGCCTTCTTTATCATACAGCACTTTATCATATCCTAAAATGGTAGAATAAAATTTCAATGCTTCTTCTACATTGGTAACTCCAATCATGCAACCTCCTGGTCCGCCTGTAGAGGAATTTGCATTGCCGAACCAATCGGTGGCTTCTACCACTTCAAAAATATTTCCGTACGGATCGCGTACAAAAAAATGATCCGATCCATCGGGTGCTTTGCTGGGTTCCCCTAAGATTTCTGCTTTGGTAGTTTTAAAAAATTCGAATGTCTCTTTTACGTTCGAAGACTTCATGCGGGCAACAAAAATTCCCGTGTCACCGAGCTGCACTTCAAAATCGGGTAGGACAGGTGTTCTGCTTTTGTATTGCCAGATTTCAAATCCACCACCACCACGGATGTTCAAAGCAAGAATGGCATGGCGTTTATGCGGCATCCCACCGGTATACGGAAGCATTAAATTCGCTTCAGCTTCATCGTCAAATACTTTTATGTCCATACCGAAATGTTTCCGATACCAGGTAAAGGCTTCATTCACATCGGGGATCCCAATTCCTACTTGTTGTATTCCTGCAATAATGGGGTGCATATCTTCAATTCTTATCGAGGCGTAAAGTAATGGATAAAATTTAATTTATGTAATGATTTTTTAAATGGATCCAATTCAAATAAGCCCATTATCAAATGTTCGACCCCTACAGGGTCGGCATAAAATTTCAATTCCCTGTCTACAAACATTTGGCTCCTCTGGAGCCACACAGATTTGAAAAATCTTGTATGTCTGGCGCGTGATGCATTTAATCCCTCCGGGATTTTTATCAAATCTTATGCAGGCTTGATTCATTAAAAACACACGGCTCCAGAGGAGCCAAATCTTTGTAGAAAAATTTTAGCGGTGACAACCGACCCTGTAGGGGTCGAACGTTTACAATCGTTAATCTAAGAATCAATCATATATTAATAGATAGGAAATGAAAATACCAGAAACGTTTCAAAGATTCGACCCTTCCAGGGTCGGCCTATAATTTTGATAACCTTTCTACAAACATTAAATCCCTCCGGGATTCTTATCACATCTCATGCAGACTTATAAGATTCATTAAATACACATTGCTCCAGAGGAGCCAAATCTTTGTAAAAAAATAATAGTGGTAACAACCGACCCTATAGGGGTCGAACATCTACGATAGTTTTAATCACGTAATCCATTGCACGCGGATATTCAAAATATCTTCTGGTCTAACATCAATGTCTTGTATCTAACATCTAATAGGTATCATCCAATGCAAAATCATTTTTCCGATACATCCATTTCCCGTTTGTGAAATCCGGAAATTCCATTGTTTCACCTCCCAAACGAATCGATGTTTCCGAAAGCGGTGTGATCGCACTCCAGGTAACGGCATCATATACATCTTGCGGTGGGCTCACCTTTCTTTTTGCCGATTCAACAAATGCATTCAACACAAACCAATCCATACCGCCATGCCCGGCACCGGAAGCATCGTTGCCATATTTTTTCCAAAGAGGGTGATCATATTTATCCAACCATGCTTTTGCATCTTCCCATTGATGCGATTTTGGACTCTTGCCTTCAATGTAAATGGATTTGTTTGCGTCCATCCAAATTCCTTGCGTGCCTTGTACGCGGAAACCAATGGAATAGGGGCGTGGTAGATTCGTATCATGTTGCAACAAAATCGTTTCACCATTCGCACATTTGATCATTGTAGTAACTACATCCCCTAATTTGAAATTTACCTTAGCATTGGGATGGTTTTCACCACCAACTTTTACAACATGTTCGTGCAAGCCACGGGCTTTTGAAGAATACGAAACAATTTCCGTAAACCGATTCCCTTTGTTAATATCAATCATTTCCGCAATGGGGCCGATGCCGTGTGTTGGATACAAATCTCCATCGCGATGTACAGAATGGGCAGTACGCCATTGCGCTTCTGAAAAACCCTTCTCACCAAATTCGGCACCACCACCATACGGATTTTTACCATCGTTGAATTTTACTTCCCGCAAGTCGTGTTGATAGCCACCTTGTAAATGAATCAGTTCACCAAAAACATTTTGACGCACCATATTCAACACCGCCATGACATCACGCCTGTAGCACACATTCTCCAACATCATCAATGGCATGCCTGTTTCTTCTGACGTATGTACAAGTTCCCAACATTCTTCCAGGGTTGTTCCGGTAATCACTTCACAGCCCACATATTTTTTTGCCTTCATCGAATCAATACACATTACTGTATGCCATTCCCATGGTGTAGCAATCACGACTGCATCAATATCTTTGTTCTCTAGCATTTTCCGATAACCATACGGGCCGTCCATAATAATGCTGGGCATTGGTTTACCGGAATCGGTAATCATTTTTTTGCACATGTCAATCATGCGTTGCTGGATATCGCAGATCGCCACTACGGAGACATCATTTCTTTTTAGCGCCAGCTCCAGGTGGTTTTGCCCGCGCAACCCAACGCCAATAAATCCCAATCTTAGTTTTTCATCTTTGGATGCAGAGAAAACAGAAGAAGGAAGAATTGTAAATCCCAATCCTGCAGCTGTTGTTGTCTTGATAAAATCGCGTCTTGTATTTGACATGTTCGAAAATTTTGAATTATAAATCTTTCATTAAGTGACTGTACAATTTGATCATGGATACAATATCCTGTTTATGAACTTTTTCATGTGGAGTGTGCGGATTTTGGGAAGGCGCACCAACAAAGCACCAATCAATTGGGTAAGCGGATTGCTGTATTTCGCGACCATCACTGGAACCACCACCCTCTACTTCTAATTGAAATTTTACTTTGTGCTTTTCTGCGATGGCAACAATTTCATTCACAAATTTTCTGCGTGGGATATTTCGATCACGAATGGAAATCGCAACTCCGCTTCCCGGAAAAACGCCATCGGTTACCCAGGTGATGTCCGCGATAAGTGCTTTCTGAATGCTCCACTGATCGTAAATGAATTTTGTCAGGAAGGAAACCGAACCACCACCGTGTTCTTCCCAACAACTAAAGACAATGATTCCATCTTTCAATTTTTCAGCAACTTGCAATGCAGTATAAATGCCAAGCCGATCATCCAAATAGGCAGATTCGATAAATGATTTGGACTCCGTAAAATTTACTTTATAATGTAAATCGGTTCCGCGTTCAATCGTTCTTCCAAATTTATAATATGCACGATGTTCTTTGTCGTACTCAAGTTCGCATTCAATGGCGCCCAGTTTATCTTCCCCAACGAGTTTGGTTCCTACTTCCGCATCCGGACTTCCCACCGGGATTAATTGGTTGAAATAACGTACGGTAAACCCAATGGAATCCATGTGCGCGAAAATGGCGGTGCGGGGTTTCCCGAATACCAATACGATCGAATCCTGGAAGCCATCGCCATGAAAAATTTGCGGTTCGGTACTCCAATTTTTCTTTTCTTTTTTAATGTATTTGAGAAGAAAATCACTGACCTTTCCTTCGTTTCCCGAAAGGCCTTGGAGTTCACATAATTGTTTTAGCACCTTCATCATGGCGTTGC
>JBGTGG010000176.1:0-1725 GCA_041746855.1 Cyclobacteriaceae bacterium
ATTACGATTCCGGATGGGTATGAAATGGAAGAGTTACCACAAAGCAAGATGCTGAGGCTTCCGGAAGATGGTGCACGATATGTCTATAGCATCAATCAGATAGGCAATGTGATTAACATCATGAGCAACCTATCGGTAAACCGGAGTATATTTTCGCAAGTTGAGTATCCAAATTTGAGGGAGTTTTATAATCAGATAGTTGCCAAGCAGGCAGAAATGATTGTCATCAAAAAGAAATAGATATGAGAAAATGTTGGCTGACACTATTGTTTTTTTCCGGAGTATCAACGCTAGCAATAGCGGCAGATCCGAAATATCCTGTTAGCGAAATTCCTGAAGAGTTAAAAAAGGGAATGTATGCCGTTGTTCGCGATAGTAAGACAGAAATCAAAATCTCCAGCAAAAGCAAAATGGTTTGGCACGAATATAAAGCCATTACCATTTTCAATGTGAAAGCCAACCGAAATGCACAAGAGGTAGTGTACTATGACAAACTATCAAAGGTCACCTCTTTCAAGGGAACCGTTTACGATGCGCAAGGAAATGTGATAAAGCGCTTAAAGGGAAATGAGATTGTTGATCAAAGTGCTGTTTCGGGATTTAGTTTGTATGAAGATGATCGGGTAAAAATCGGGGATCTTCGGCAATCACAATACCCCTACACAGTTGAGTTTGAATTTGAAGTTGAATACAATTTTCTGTTTTTCATTCCTTCTTTCAGATTATATGATGATGATGAAATCAGTTTACAAAATAGCAGCTATCAGGTGAGCTACCCAGCAGCACTAGCTCCGAATTTTAAAGTCCATAAAATTGATGACCCTATAAATACTGAAGTCGATGGATTGGAAGTGGTAAAATGGACTTTCAATAATTTTAAACCTGAGAAATTCGAAAGGAATAGTCCGGATTATGTAGTTCCTTATATCCGCGTTTCCCCTACTGTATTTTCCTATGGGGGATACGATGGCAAAATGGATTCCTGGGAGAGTTTTGGAAGGTGGATAACAGATTTGAGTAAAGACCGGAAGGTACTTGCCGAAGGAACAAAACTAAAGGTGAGGGAATTGGTAAAGGACGCCAAAAGCAAAGAGGAAAAGGTTAAGATCCTTTATGAATACCTCCAGGGAAAAACACGATATGTGAGTATTCAATTAGGTATTGGTGGGTTTCAACCATTCAGTGCTTCGGTTGTCGATGGTAATGGCTATGGCGATTGCAAGGCATTGTCTAATTATATGATTGCATTATTGGAAGAGGCTGGAATACCGGCAAACTATTCATTGATCCGCGCGGGAGAATCCGAAGCGGATCTTCTTGAGGATTTTGTTGCTTCACAGTTTAACCATGTAATTGTTTCCGTACCCAATGAATTTGATACGCTTTGGCTGGAATGTACAAGTCAAAACAATCCATTTGGATATCTGGGCTCTTTTACTGGCGGGAGGCATGCTCTTTCCATAAATAGTAAAGAAGCGAAAATTGTAAAAACAATTGAGTACGCAGCGTCTGATAACATCCAATCAAGAACTGCAGAGGTAGCGGTAACACCAACCGGAGATGCAAAAGCAATTGTTAAAACAAGATATGCAGGTCTGCAATATGAGAATGGAAATCTAAACTATGTTCTCAACAACAACCATGATGACCAAAAGAAATGGGTCACAAACAATACAGACATTCCCACTTTTGATATTGTGAATTTTTCGTTTGTTGATCACAAGG
>JBGTGG010000177.1:0-1691 GCA_041746855.1 Cyclobacteriaceae bacterium
GTTAAAACAGATCATCGGGTATTCCATTCCAATGGAAGCCGCGTGTACTGAAATGGCTACCGGATACGGATAATCAATCGTGTATTTTGAATAGGTTTCGAGTGTATATTTCACTGCTTTAGTGGATTCCTTTTCCCACAACGGATTTCCTTCTTTTGGATAGAAAGACATAGCTAGTGGTGTTTTGTTGCCAATCTTTACCGCTTGTGCATCCCAAATAAATTTACGAGAAGTCGCGAAAGCAAAGTCACGAACATTCTCTGCATGGAACTCCCATGTTTTTTTTGTGGTCGCTTTCTTCTTTTCTTTTGCTGTGGCTTCAGCTTGTGTTACAATGATTATCGGTTTATCAAAAGAAGTCTTTGCCTTGTTGAAGCGCTCTTGTTCTGTTTTAGTAAGCACATCTTGTGGGTTCATTAACGAACCGGTCGATGCAATAATGTGATCAGCAGGAACGGTAATCTTTACTTTGTAATCACCAAAAGCCAATGCAAATTCCCCCTGGCCTAAAAACTGTTTGTTCTGCCATCCTTCATAATCGTCATACACACACATGCGTGGAAACCAATGCGCGATGGTGTAAACATAATTGTCATCTTTTGGAAAATATTCAAGGCCACTCCGCTCGCCATCTTTCATGCGATCGCCAATGTTATAAAACCAGTCAATGGAAAATGAAAATTTCTCACCTTTTTTTAATGGCTTTGGTAAATCAACGCGCATCATCGTAGCGTTGATAATATATTTTAAATTCTTCCCGGATTCGTCTTTTACATTTTTGATTTTATAACCACCCTCATAATCATACAAGGCCAAATCCGCAGCCATAAATTTCGTGGCGGTAGAATCCTTGATCGATGTGTTAAGTGTTTTTGTGGTGTTGTTTTCCTTATCGAGAATATTCTGGTCCAATTGCAACCAGAGATACGTTAATGCTTCCGGTGCATTGTTGTGGTACGTGATTTTCTCCGAACCGGTAATGGTTTGTTTTGCATCGTCAAGTTCGACATTGATTACATAGTCAGCTTTTTGTTGCCAGTAGTCAACGCCCGGTGCACCGGAACCGGTACGAAACTCATTGGGTGTTGGCAGCATTTCGCCCAACTGCTCAAACTTACCTTGCCAACCCTGCGATTGCCCAAATGTAACACTGGTTAAAAACATCAGCCCTGCTGTTAATACTCTTCTCATTTTATTTTAATTAATCCTAAAACTTCATTTACCAATATACTGCGTCTTTCATCAGCATCAACGCAATGCCACCAATGGCGGAAGAGACTACAAATCTCCAGTCCCTACGACTTACTCCAAAAATATCGGTCAAAATAAAACTAACCACCATAAAGATCGCAACAATTATTATCTGGCCAACCTCTAATCCAATATTAAAAGACAATAAGGGGGTGAAGATACTTTTCTCCTTCCCCAATAGCATCCGAAGATAATTTGAAAAACCCATTCCATGAATCAACCCAAAAAAAAGTGCCAGCCAATAATTAGTTTGGATCAGGCCTTTGCTGGAATGTATTCCGCCTTCTTTCTTAAATAAGTTAAGGATGGCGGTAACCAAAATTGTTAGCGGAATCAAAAATTCCACAAGCTCGATTTTTATAGAGATAATTCTAAGCGTGGCGAGCGCCAGGGTAATGGAGTGGCCGATGGTAAAAGCTGTGATTAAAACAAGAATGTTT
>JBGTGG010000178.1:0-4455 GCA_041746855.1 Cyclobacteriaceae bacterium
TCATGTGATCAAAGAAAAGTATTTGCAATTATACCTTGATGAGTTCTGCTTCAAGCTGAACAGAAGGTATTCGGTGAATCTATTTGATAACCTTATCCTTAGTGTAATTTAGTGGTATGTTTACGGACTATCAGATTAAAAATTGATATAATAAATCCTAAGGCTAAGAAAATCATTAAAGATTTGGCAGACCTGAACCTTATTAGCATTCGGGAAAACGACCTGATGAAATCTTTTGAGGCTCTGTTAAATCGACTTAGGACTAAACGGAAAGATATTTCTTTTGAAGAGATTAAAAAGGAAGTGGAATTAGTCCGGTCAAAGAGATATTGCAAAAAGGGTTGACAGGGTTATAATTGACACTAATCTTTGGATTAGCTTCTTGATCACAAAAGACCTAAAAGCGCTAGACATTCGATTAAAGAGCGGAAAGATTAAAATCATTTTCAGCCTTGAACTCATGGAGGAGTTCTTGTCAGTTGCTAATAGACCAAAATTTAAACGTATTTTTTCAAAGAAGACGTTGAGCTGCTAATAGACTTATTTGAATTTTATGGTGAGGTAGCTCACGTAAAAAGCAAAATTGAATTGTGTCGCGATGCTAAGGATAATTTTTTACTTTCATTAGCAATTGATTCAAAGGCCGACTATTTAGTGACCGGAGACAATGACCTTTTGGATCTAAAGACAATTGATAAAACAAAAATTGTAACGATCAGCGACTACTTGAAAAAAGTAAAGTAGAACGAGCAATAGATAAAAGAACGCACCTTCGTAAATAGCAACCGTCATAAACTCAAAGGTTGTCGGAATTTAAAATTCGACATTTGGGTTATATAAAATTGACGCCCTACAAAACAGCATGGATATGAACGGAAAAATAGAATATATCAACCCGGATGGACTTTCAAAAAATCCCGCGTTTACGCAAGTCGTCACAACGCAAGGAAACGGAAAGACAATTTACGTTGGTGGACAGGACGCTATAGATGTAAATGGAGAAATAGTGGGTAAGGGAAACATAGCCGAACAAACAGAGCAGGTTATGAATAATTTGCAGACAGCACTTTCAGCTAGTGGAGCAAATTTTGACAACCTTGTGAAACTATCCATCTATATTGTTCCTGGACAGGATTTGCATAAAGGTTTTCAGGTTTCTCAAAAGTTTTTGGGGCACCTGAAAAATCCACCAGTTGTTTCTGCACTCATTGTTGCAGGCTTAGCACATCCAGACTTTTTAGTTGAAATTGATGCAACAGCATTTATTTCCCAAGAATAAAAATTCTACTATAACAAAAAGGGAAAAATAAAACGGATTGAATTGAGAAGTAAGTTCCCCAATTCTTAATGGTCCCGCTCCCCGCGCCCGGATTAAAGTTCAGCAATCGAAATGTTCATCGGAATGCCTTCTTTTCCTTTTTCGTAAAGTTGGTTTTGTGCAGGAAACCGTGTATCAAGTTTTCGAAACTCAACTGTAGTAATCCCGGCTTGTTCAGCATAAATTTCATAATACGCAGCTTGTATCTCATCCAGGATCGCAATATAATATTGATACCGTGATCCGCGATCAGCTTTTAGCGAGATTACCGCTTTCTTCGGATTCTCCGATAAGCCAGCAACCACACCGTTGTTTAAGATAAAGGCTTTGATTTCTGCGCGAACCCCATCCATACTTTCGCGCGTTGAATTTTGAATCATGAGCTGATCGTTCGAATTGAGTCGGATGTTAAAAACGTTTCGATCATTTACAGGAGTAGACACGTTGTCGATTTGCGGCAGCAGGATGGTCAACCCTTTGTGTTCCTGAATGATGGTGGTGATCATAAAGAAACACAGCATTAAAAAAGCGATGTCAGCCATGGAACTTGCGTTGATGGTGGTAGAGTGTCTAGGAGTATACATAGGCGTTTGGTTTTAATTTATAATTCACCCCGTATTCGGAAGTCACACTTATTTTCTAAACATCACGACTGCCGGATGCGAACCATTTTGTTAAAGCGTCTCGCTGACTTGTGTAAACAAAGATTGATTCCCACGCTTACTTTCGACTTCTATAACCATCGACTGTTGGGCAATTGTTGAAGGGAAATCAACCCAATTCCTATCTTTATATTGTAACTTGGCAGAAAATACTCGGATCGCCAAAACGCAAGAGCCAGAGAAAAAATTGACAAAAAACAGGAAACAGTAAACACGATGGTAAACAATTCATCCTCCTTGAAATTTTCAGAGAACCTTTGGAAATTATTTTTTCCGCTTTCAGGAATTTTCCTCTGCATTGTGGGCTTGACCATATTTCAGGATTTTTTGCAATCAAAAAGAAATGGCTATACCTTCTATTTCAATGAATCCATACTTTTCAAAATCGTTTGGTTTCTATTCATACCCATATTAGCAGTTCTCTGGAATAGACTGCAAAAAGCAACATTGCTCAGCTATGGTAAAACGACCGTTTTAATTTTCTCACTCATTGGAATCCATCTTTTCATTCTACCCTTTGTTGCTATTGTTTTCTCAACACTGTTTTACGAGGGCAGATATGACCTCTATAAATTCTTTTCTTATACCCTAGCATACGACTTATATAAATTGGTTATCGTTTATACAGGCTTTGTATTGGGTTATAAATATTTTAGAAGGCTTGAACGAAAAACATACATTCCGGAAACTAAACCGACATCGAATACCATTATCATCAATAACGGTAGGAAAAACATAATAGTCAATATCATCGATATTTTACAAATCACTTCCGCCACACCTTATATTTTCATTCACCTCGAAAACAAGAAGCATCTGCATTCCGAAACCCTAAAATCAATCTGTAGTCAATTGGACAGTAGTGTTTTTGTACGGATACACAAATCCACCGTGGTAAATATCTCAAAAGTCAGTTTATTTAAATCACGGCTCAATGGTGACTATGATTTACAACTGACCAACGGGGATTTGGTAAGGTTAAGCAGAACCTATGCGGCCGATTTCAAAAATCGCTTCACTACAACTCATCAGGTCAATCTATAAACTCATCCACTTAGACCATTCTGTTTTTCCATCTCTTTTTCCATCCATAATTTTGCGGGGAACAATTTCAAATGCAACAATTATGACCATTAAGATTATAACATTTCGTCTAAGTTTTTTATTGACTTTATGGATGTGTGCATCCTGCAACGCTCAAACGAAAGATTCGAAAAGCAAACTTGTAGGTGGAGGATGTGAAGGTTGTGAAGCGGTTTATGAGTATGGGAATAAAAAGTTAACTCCCACTGATACATTGGCTGGATATGAAAACTACGGACCAAAACTTAAAATTTTTGGGACAGTTTTACAAAAGGACGGATCAACACCGGCAGAACACGTCATTGTCTACATCTACCACACCAACAGAAAAGGAGTGTACGAAACCAAAGGCAATGAAACTGGTTGGGCAAAAAGGCACGGGTATATCCGTGGTTGGATCAAAACAGGGAGAGATGGAAAATATACATTTTATACATTCAGGCCAGCATCCTATCCGGACAGAAGCGAACCTGAACATATCCATGTTACCGTAAAAGAACCTGACAAAAACGAATACTATCTTGATGATTATGTTTTTGACGATGACCCACTACTCACCCAAAGCGCACGCGACAAATTAAAAAACCGAGGTGGTTCTGGAATCATGAAGCCAACCATGGAAAACGGAATGCTGACGATCAAAAGGAACATCATACTAGGCAAGAACATTCCTAATTATGAATAGATGGTATTGTTTTCTTCTTCCTCTGTGGGTGCTTTCTTGCATTGGCAAACATAAAACGGAGACCCCAAAAGTAATAGTAAACCCAACTATTGAACATAACCTTGAAATAGAAGCAGACACCCTATTACTGAACCTTGAAAAATCAAAAATCCATTGGGTGGCAACCGAAATGCGAGGAACAAAAAGGCGAATGGGGATCATATCTTTTAATAATGGTTTGTTGCTTCTTCAAAAGGGTGAAATAGTTGGAGGGAAATTTACGGTTGACATGGAATCAATGGACGTTACAGATATTCCTATGCACGAACATATTGCGAGAGAAAATTTGCTTAACCACCTGAAAAGCGATGATTTTTTTAATGTTGTCCAGTATCCTACAGCAACATTGCGATTGACGAACGTCCAAAAAATCAAAAATGACAGCCTTAAAATTTCAGGAAATTTAACAATACGGGAGGTAACAAAGAACATCCAATTTTACGGATATCATAAACGCGGTATGGTTCGGACCAACTTCAAGTTTAATCGTCTTGATTGGAATATTGCCTACGAAGGAAGTTGGGCTGACAAAACCCTGATCGATAAAGACGTAGAATTGATAATCGAAATTGAAACGGAATAAATACTGATTCGGTGAAAGCACGTGCTTTTACGTAAAGCAGCGGATGTACAATCCAAAAAAACAAGTTTGATCTTGAATGGAAGTG
>JBGTGG010000179.1:0-3251 GCA_041746855.1 Cyclobacteriaceae bacterium
CATGTCGAGGGTGCCATCCATAACAAAGGGCATCGTCACCATCATGGAAGCAATAATGATTGCCCCGCCAATACAACCATAGATTAAAATGATTTTCTTCATAATCGTTTTAGTTTTGTTTCGAATGCGAAGTAGCCGAAATCCTTCTTTCCCCACTTCACCCGAAAGTATGATTTTAAAATAATCTGTTCAGAAGGGCAAATTTCACGTACAATTCACCCAAAAGGATTAGGGAATTAAGTGTAATTCTTTGCCGCGTTGTACTGCCTGCGTTCTCCGCTTCACTTCCAGTTTGACAAAAAGATTAGCGGAATGCGTTTTGATGGTGTTCAACGAAACAAACAATTTATCCGCTATTTCCTGGTTGGAAAAACCTTGGGCCATCAACTCCAGCACTTCATGCTCCCGTTTGGAAATGCCCAGCCTTTCCAGTTCTTGTTGATTAAGGACAAAAGGTGCAGCCGCTTCTTTTATAATAATCTTTTTGCGTTGCGTTAAACGCATCCCACCCCAAATGCCAACCGCTGTAAAAATGAGTGCAATGCTGCCGATATAAATTTCTACCGAAAGGTCGCGAAGGAGGTAGCGGTACTCAATAGTTTTGAGAACAATGATAAGGATGGCAATGGCAAGGCCGTATAAAAGGATCGTTTTGCGCACTGTGCAAATTAAGAAAGTTTGGATATCATGTAGACCTGACAGTAAGGGAAATTACGCGGTCTGTGTCTTCGCCTCAATTCTTTCTAATTACATTCTGAAAATAATCAAGCTCTTCCATTGATATGTTCTTTTCAGTAATAAAATTCATTGTATCAATATAAAATACTCCATCAAATATTTCTGACCATTTTAACCTTTGAGGTATAAAATCTGTAAAATTTATCTCCAATGAATCAACAACGTTTTTTACTTCATCACTTTTGAAACTCAGAAAGACATCTTCTTTACCCATCGTTGACAGGTAGTATGCTAATGAGAATTTGGGGTGTTTCCGCAATAACTCACTATTCTGGTCTAATTTGTTGTACCAGATAATCGGAAAAAATAATGATTCATTTAAAATATCCTGAGGCAAAAGAGATACCATTGGATAAGGCTCCTGCGATGACCTAAACTGGTGATACGTAGAAGTTGAAACCACGATCTTTTTTTCCTTAAATTTGTTATTGACAAGCCAAGTAAGGTTGATTGCCATTGCCGAATCTCTGATCGCATGAAATCTAGCAGCACTTTCCATTCTATTAAGAGGATCATATGGTGTTCTGTTCTTAATCCAGTTAACTAAATAATCATCACTTCTTAAGACTTGTTCCACGAATTGAACTCTCTCACTTTTATGAAATGATTTTAGTTGAATTAAAATTGCATCTTTAGAACTCATAAAGGTTTTTATGTCCATATTTCTGTTCGATTGATAACGAAACTGAAAATCGATCACAATCCTATTTAATTCACTACAGTATTTATCAATCAATTTTCTATTTGTGCGATTAAACTTTCCATTCTCTTTAAAAACCTCATCAAGGTAGATACTTAATTGAGACACAAGCCAATTTCCATAAGCAATGTCTAGCCCACCAAATTCAATTTTATTTTCTAAAATATACTTACCGAGTAAATATTTTTCATTGGTATAAAACGAATTGCTATTAAAAAATGAAGTCTTGGCTAGCATATCATTATTGAAGTCTCGCTTAGATAATAATCTCAATTGCTCCATCTCAAATAAGCCACCCTCAAAAATCACCGCTTGAAAATCGTGGTTTTCAATTAAGTACTTAATTATTTCAGTTTTCTTTTCAATAGTCTTTGCATCATTATGGTAGTACTCGCCTAAAAATATGATTCGCTTATTCTGAATCACCGAATCCAGAAATGAGTAAGAGGTTGGAGATTTAGAAATGGGAATACAATATTTTGCCAGCGTTGTAGAAATTTCCGTGGTCTGAGAAAATACCAGGGTATTTCCCAAAATTAAACTCAGTAGTATACTTATTTTCATCATCATCCGAATTATATTTTATGGACTGTACCAATCTTCAGTTTAGTCGCAATACTAGTATCTAACTACTTGCTACTAAAATCTAACAACTACCAACTACTCTCACCCTGCCCATCCTTCCCTATCCAAACTCCGATATTGAATCGCTTCCGCTAAATGTTCTATTTTAATTTCTTCTACCCCTGCCAAGTCTGCTATCGTTCGAATCCGTCAGACCGCTGACTGCCGCAGTAAAGAGCGGTCAGACGGATGGCTAGACCTAACACAGCATGTTCGTCTCAATACCAGTATCTAATTAATAAAATATCACCCCGCCCATCCCTCTCTATCCAAACTCCGATACTGAATCGCTTCCGCTAAATGTTCAATTTTGATTTCTTCCACGCCTGCTAAGTCGGCAATCGTGCGGGAGACTTTTAAAATCCGGTCGTAGGCGCGTGCGGATAATCCCAATCGTTCCATCGCAGTTTTCAGCAACGCCCTTCCGGCATCGTTGATCTGGCAAAGGTTCTTCACCATGTTGGAAGGCATCATCGCATTGCAATACACTTCCGGGTTTCCTTTAAAGCGTTCGGTCTGGATTTCACGTGCCGCGATTACGCGCTGTCTGATCTCTTCGCTGGTTTCTGATTTCCGGTTGGCGGTCATCTCATCAAAACCAATCGGCACTACTTCCACATGCAAATCAATACGATCCAATAATGGTCCGCTGATTTTGCTCAAGTAGCGTTGCACAATTCCCGGCCCGCAGACACATTCTTTTTCAGGATGGTTGTAATACCCGCACGGGCATGGGTTCATGCTTGCGATCAACATAAAGTTAGCGGGATAATCAATCGAAACTTTGGCGCGTGAAATCGTGACCCTTCGCTCTTCCATGGGTTGGCGCATCACTTCCAACACGGTGCGTTTGAATTCCGGAAGTTCATCCAAAAACAATACGCCATTGTGCGCCAACGAAATCTCACCGGGTTGCGGATTGCCTCCCCCACCAACAAGTGCCACGTCAGAAATTGTGTGATGCGGACTTCTAAAGGGCCGGCTTGACATGAGTGTTGCATCCGCTCCTAATTTTCCGGCAACAGAATGAATTTTGGTTGCCTCCAGGGCTTCGTGAATCGAAAGTGGCGGAAGTACAGTCGGCAATCGTTTTGCCAACATTGTTTTACCAGCACCGGGCGGACCGATCATAATTACATTATGTCCACCGGCAGCAGCAATCTCTAAGGCACGCTTAATATTTTCCTGA
>JBGTGG010000180.1:0-20313 GCA_041746855.1 Cyclobacteriaceae bacterium
AGATCATCACAATGAGGATACTTTTAAAATTAGGGGGGTCAATATATGCCGGAATGTCACATCATGACCCGGGGTCAGCTTGACCGGAACAGGGGGTCAGCTTCAACCGGAATGGGGGGTCAACATGAACCGGAATCTCCACTGAACGGCTGAAATTAGTGACAACTGTTTTACGATGATCAAAAAGCCTACAGCTATCAAGATAATTCGATAAGTCTTTTTAGTTGACAGTTCTGCATCCACTGGATGGTGGATTTCATTCTTCTGGATTATTAATTATTTCGAAAAAATCATCTTAAACATTTGCGCAGTCACATAGCTGCACATATATTTGCATTCAAATAGCTGCACAATGGAATTACGAAGAGATGTATTTCAAGCCATCGCGGATCCTACCCGTAGGGCGATCATCACCTTACTCGCCCTTCAGGCAATGACGCCCACCGCTATTGCTGAGAATTTTGATTCTTCCCGGCAAACGGTTTCAAAGCATATTCAAATTCTTACCGAATGTGAAATCCTGGAGCAACAACAAAAGGGTCGCGAAATTTACTATCACTTGAATCCCGTAAGGATGAAAGAAATAGCAGACTTTGTTGAACCCTTTCGCAAGATGTGGGAAGAACGTTTCAATAAACTGGAATCAGTCATGAAAAAATACAAAACAAAAAAATAATAGTATGGAAAAGAAAACAAAGATAGAAGCGGAAGAGGGCAGACAAGAGATACGCATTACCCGTGAATTTGAGTTGCCGTTGGAATTGCTTTTTAAAGCATATATAGAACCTGAGCTTGTAGAACAATGGATGGGAACGAAAGTACTAAAGCTTGAAAGCAAAAAGCATGGTTGCTACCAATTTGAAACAACCGATCCGATGGGCAACAAGCACGGATTTAATGGTACGATCCATGAGTTTGTTTTAAATGAAAAAATCACCCGCACTTTTGAAATGGAGAATTCACCCTTTCCGGTGCAGCTTGAATTCCTGGAATTTGAAAAGCTCACAGAAGATACAAGCAAACTTACCATGCATGTTGTTTACAAATCGGTTGCTTTCAGGGATCAAATGTTGCAGCTACCTTTTGCGCAAGGCATCAATATGGCACACAATCGATTGGAAAAAGTTGTAAGCACATTAAAAAGATACTAGAAATTGGATTTTAAACGATAGACATAAGGGATACTAGTTTTGAATTACGATCACTGAGGATTTGAGGTCTTTGCGTGAAAGGCTTTTTGAAATAGCTGTGAAACCATAACAACTAATTAAATTTGAATACTAATATTAAATCATCATGAGTAAAAGCAAGAAAGGAAAATTATCATCTGATCAAACCAAAGAACTACTCAGCACCTTGCAAAGCCGCTTTGAAAAAAATATGAAGCGCCACAAAGGTATTTCTTGGGAAGCCGTGGAGAAAAAATTGAAAGCTAAATCCGATAAACTGTGGTCGCTCAATGAAATGGAACAAACGGGCAGTGAACCGGATGTGGTTGGGTTTGATAAAAAAACTGGTGAGTATATTTTTTATGATTGTTCAGCCGAAAGTCCGAAGGGGAGAAGAAGCGTGTGTTATGATCATCAGGCTCTGGAGGAGAGGAAAGAGCACAAGCCTGAAAACAGTGCCATTGAAATGGCTACAGAGATGGGCATTGAGATTTTAACAGAAGATGAATATCGGGAGCTACAGAAACTTGGAACCTTCGATGCAAAAACATCGAGTTGGATTCTAACCCCGCCTGACATTCGGAAGCGTGGTGGCGCCCTCTTTGGGGATTTTCGTTATGGAAATGTTTTTATCTATCACAACGGTGCACAATCGTATTATGCTGCAAGAGGTTTCCGGGGGTGGCTTCGGGTATAATTGCTCGCTTCGAATTAATTGGATGGTATTCACTATAAATCACCAATTGGCATTCCCATAGTTTAGTTGCCGGTTATTTTGTGTTTACTAAAGCGAATTACTTTTGTTTTTTGATGTGCATGTTGATCACTGAATAAAAATATAGCACTGTTAGTAGCACTCAACATTGAATACCTGTGAAATATACAACTTATGCTAAAGGATGTGTAAGACGTTGTATAACAAAAATGTTCAACTTTATCACGCATAGTTAAATCTTAAAGCGATGAAAAGTGGAATGAGTATAATTGGAAGAAATGTCTTCATGTTGACAATACTGGTATTTTTGTTTACTGCGTGTACAAAAAAAGTGGCTTTCTTAAATTCAGCTGTTGTACCAGCAGCGGAAGGTATGGTTACTATTAAGAAAGGCAACAACAACAATTACAATATCGAGTTGAATGTTAAACATTTGGCTGAGCCTGAAAGGCTTACCCCACCTAAAGCTGTGTATGTGGTTTGGATGGAAACAACACAAAGTGGTGCGCAGAATCTTGGCCAATTAAAGTCATCCACTAAGGGCTTCTCCAAAATGCTTTCAGGTTCGTTAGAAACAGTAACCCCGCATAAACCAACTGGTTTTTTTATAACAGCTGAGGACGATGCCATTGGAAATTACCCCGGTACAACAGTGGTGCTTAAGACAGCGACCATTGTAATTAAGTAATGCTGTCGGTGTTCAGTTCTACTTTCAGATATACGTAGGTATGAGAAGGGAAAAAAAGCTCAGCGTAAATGCTGAGCTTTCATTTTAGGTGATTTCCTGTCATCGCCTAACCCCACCAAAAATCAGGGTGAGCACCGCAAGCACCACAAAGACAAAGAATAAAATCTTGGCAATGGATGCTGCTCCCGATGCAATACCTCCGAATCCGAAGATTGCGGCAATAATTGCGACTACAAAGAAAATAATTGCATAACGTAACATAGTAAGTGGTTTTGGTTGTAAAATAAATTTTTCCGAGAATCATTTACGCAGCATCCTCTATTACTGCTTGTTGATATTCCAATTCCATCGAATGCGGGAGGATGGTATCCCCAATATTTTCAAAAAGCATTTTAAGTGCCTTAATGACGATCAACACAGTGGCCAGTACTTCGACCCTGCTGTAATAGACTGGAATTTTTTTATCATCCTTATTGCGATAGATGTTTTCCACCAGTTCATCCAGATGGTAGGCAGGAGGTAGTTTAGCAATGCTAGCTTGCCAGCAACCTGTAAAAACCAATTGAAGGGTAGGGGGAAGCTTCTTGATAAGCGTGTTTACTTTTTTGGCCGGCTGGTTGTGTAGCAATGAAGTAAGCACCAAATGCAACGTCTTAGTTATTTTGTTCGTTGGCATCGGATTCAATCGCTTGATCAGTAGTTCAAAGAACGTGGTTTCTAAGTCTGTTGCAGGTAAAGCGGTTGGTACTTTCATATGCTGTGGTTTTTACACTTTGATAACAACTACGTGCCAGAAAATTTATACGGTATTTACTGCCATTGTTTTATGATTTTATAATGAGATGTGTGGAATTAATGCAACAACTGGAGTATATTTTACACTCCGTACTTCTACATTCGTTATCGATAAATTGGTGTAGATTGGATGTTGCTGTATGCTATGAAAAATAGATTGATCTTTTTTTATCCTTTTCTTATTCTGGTGATGGTATGCAGCACTAAACAAACTGCTGTAGCTCAAAAAAAATCCACTAAAAAAATACGGATCAAAGGAGCGAAGGAAGTGGTGTTGCCCGATACGGTGATCATCACTACGAAAGATACCGTCCTTTATCTCACGGAGAAGGAAGCAAAGGAAATGAAGATCGGCAAAAGCCCCTATGCGGAATCACGCGAGTTTTATGATACCCTCGAAAAAAGGATTTCCGACAAGGCAGTTGTTGGGGATATTTTCCAATGGATTACCACCAACGAGCGGGGCAAGGAAAAGCAGGTGATCATCATGCACCAGAGCGAATTGTTTTTTCAGCAATATGAAGGCTATACGATTGGCGCCATTACTTTTAAATCCATTGATATTTTGGAAGGTTCCGTAGTCGATACATTACAAAGTGCTTCTACCAAACTTGGTAAGTTGATTAACCGCATCCACCGCGATACGCGTGTGCAAATTGTTGAAGATAACCTGCTATTTGATACGGGCGATAAAATTGATCCCTATCAATTGGCGGATAATGAACGTATTTTAAGACGGTTTGACGCCATCCGTGATGCGCGAATCTATCTGCGCCCGCGCCCGGGAAAAGCTAAAGTTGTGGATATTGAAATTGTTACCCAGGACATTGCGCCTCTTGGTGCCGCAGGAAATTTTACTACATGGCAATGGTATGATGTGGCCTTGTACCATATAAACTTGTTAGGGACTGCAAAACAACTGCAGATTGGATACTTTAGAAATACGCATCGCTCTCCCCACAATGGGTTTGAAATCACGGCCCGGGATCCCAATTTGTTTGGGAGTTTTATTCGTGGAGAATTGCAGTATGCCGATAATTATATTCATGAACGAACGCGCGTATCATTTGAACGTGATTTTTTTGCGCCCGAGATAAAATACGCAGGAGGTGTTGAACTCTATCGGTCATACGAAAATTTCTATAGCGATGGATATGATACACTGGATATTTCCTACACGGAGAATACACTTGATTTTTGGGTCGGGCGTTCCTTTGAGTTTAAGAAGCGTTCGAATTTGATTTTTTCAGCACGCATGTCATCCAGTAATTTTTTTGATCGGCCCTTTGTTGATGCTGATTCAAATATATTTCTAATGGATCGTACCCTGGCGCTGGGAAACGTAAGCCTTGCAAAGCGGAATTATCTTAAAGCTACTAAAATCCGCGGCTTTGGTGTAACCGAAGATGTGCCGATTGGTTATGGGTTAACACTAACGGGTGGAAAAGAGTGGAATGAGTTTTCGGACCGAAACTATTTTGGATTGTCTGGAATAGTTTCAAAGTACTTTTCCGATATCGGATATATCAACGTGGGCATGGGAGTGGGCAGTTTTGTGAACAACAATCAATACGAGGATGGAGCGTGGAATATTGAAAGCATTTATTTCAGCAACCTCAGGAAAGTAAAGCGCAGCGAGGTGCGCCAATTTGTCTTTGGTAGGTATACCCGTGGCATCAACAGACAGATCAATAAATCACTTTTGCTTCCGGGAAAATGGGAAGGAGAAAACAATATAATGCCCATTGGTACAGAGCGACTCGCGGTGGGTTTTGAAACAGTATACTTTATGCCCTGGTACGCGTACGGTTTTCAATTTGCAATGTACCACCGTGTTGATATTAATTTTTTGGCGGTAGAGCGAAACTTATTCAATCGTGATTCCCTCTTTCCGATGGTAGAAGTAGGCATGCGTACTTTAAATGACAATCTGGTTTTTCCAACCCTTTCGTTATCGTTTGGCTATTACTTTAAGAACCCAAACTTTGATGGAGCCTTTCAATTTAGAATTGCAACGCAGTTACAGAGCTTGTTCAAAATCGATCAGGTTTTTAAGCCACGGGTCGTATTGTTTGAATGATCTTCTGGTGTTGGCACTTCCGGTTTAAAAAGGATACCCAATGGCAATGTTGAACACCAGGTTTTCTTTTCGCCAGGTAGGGCTGCTAAAATCAACCTGGTCAAAGACCCAACGTTGGTCAGCAGGTAGAAGATAGGCTTTCCGAATGGGGAATGCTGTATCGAGGCGCAAAACAAAGAAATTGAAATCATACCGAATACCAACTCCAGTTCCCACTGCCAATTGATCTAGAAAAGTATTCCATGCAAATTGACCGCCCGGCCGATTGTCATCATTTTTTATTAACCAGATATTACCGGCATCCACGAAAACAGCACCTTTTAATCCTTTGTAAATATCAAATCGATATTCAATGCTAGCGTCAATTTTTATATCCCCGCGCTGGTCAATAAAATAAGTATCGGAAGTGAAATTTTCATCCGTCCTCACATTGTACGTACCGGGACCAACCGAGCGGGCAGGGAAGGCACGCAAACTATTTGAACCGCCCACTGCAAATTGTTTGATATATGGCAAGATTGAAGAGTTACCGTATGCGTACCCAACTCCAACGTTGATCCGCGTAGCAATTTTATTACGCTTATCCAACCGTAGGTAATATCGAAAATCAGTTTCGCCACGCGCAAATTGTGAATATGGTAAATTGAAAAGGGTTCGGATTGAGTCTTCTGATTTTATAAATGCTGATTGCAATCCATTGATGAGATTGCCGGCCAACCCAATCGTACCTTGAAAAAAGAAATCGGACTTGTTGATTTTTGTTTGATAATTATTTTCCGGAGCATCACGCAGTTGGGTATTGTATACGTATGTATACCGCAACCCCGGTATAAATTGATTTTGAAAGGAATTGGCCAACGTTGGATTATCCATCAACAACGTATCGAATTCTGGTGAAGTTTTGCTGGACCTCACGAAACTTAGATCTATCGGAAATAAATCATGACTTTTGGATGTGGTTTCCCGCCATTGATACCCCATACCTGTTGTAATAGAAGTAAGCCTGAAAAATGAAATCCGTTGTTGAAAATCGATTCCCGATCTTACGATTGTTTGCGGAACATATTTTAAGGACGTGTTTTTGATTTTAAACGGAGTAATAAACCGTGGGAAAGCAATGCTGGCTTCGGAACCCACTTCCAAAGAATTTAATGATCCGGCTTGTTGCCTACTTATTTGCCACTCGTATGAACCATACAATCTTAGTTGAAACAACTCAGCACCTTTAAAGAAATTCCTATTGGTATAAGTTGCTTCAAATCCGGGCCCTACAAAATTATTTGATTTAGAAACACCTTGCGCCTGCATGCGGATTGATTTTTTTAATTGCGGGGTCAGGTTGATTTCCGTGTTCAGGGTAGTAGAGTCATCGGTTTCGCGAAATTTGATATTCACAAATTTAAAAGTCTGTAAACTCATCAGCCTGGTGATGGTGTTGAGGTGGTCATATCGCCTGTAGAGTGAATCGGGTTCAAGATTGATAACATCCGTAATGATTTTGGGGCGAAAGTTTTGATCGTCTAAATACCGGTAACCATTTACTTCCACGGTGTCGCTTTTGGTTGTCAGGCTATCCTTTTCGAAAGAATAGTCCGGGTCTACCGTAATCGTTTCCATTGAATATTGACGCAAGGCTTTTTCAGGAGTGCCCGGTTCAAACAATAACGTAAGGTCGATTTGACGATCACCCACGGTGGAATCACCTTCAAATAGTAAATAGCGATGGTCGAAAAAATAATATCCTGAATTTTTGGCAAGTGCTTCCACCTTTTTTTGATCTGCTTGCAAATTTTGCAGACTATACCGCTGCCCGGTTTTGAGTATCGGGTTGTTTACATATTCTTCTGTAGGAATTTTTGTTGTATCAAATAAATTGTACTTGATCTCGCGAATTGAAAACGGTTGCTGCAAGGTAACGGTGTAGTTTACACTACTTTTTTTCTTTTTCTCTTTTGTTATAATTTCAAATCGGACCAATGATCCAAAGTATCCCTCATTGTTCAGATAGTTTTCTATCATCGATGAAGTTTGGTCCGGATCGATGGACGATAACAAAACAGGTTCTTTGCCGAGTTTGTTTTTAATAAAGTGTTTAAACCCCTTGGGTTTAGAAGGCTCTCCTGCAATATAATAAAACCAGACGCCAGGCCTTGAGCCTAGAATAGTAGTATTGGGTTCATCGGGAATCAGCGACTCCAATTCCTTTTTTAACTTTTTTTTGTGTGCTATCTTTCCTTGAGGATTTAATGTGATGTCTGCACCGGAATAAAAACTTTCATTTTCTTTAAGAAACCGTGTGGCACTACAACCCGACATCAGTATGCATATAAAAAGAAGCATAACCTTGTATCGGAAGGCTATTGTATGAGACCGCATTTCCGGGTGCTGCTTATTTCTTTTTGTTTCTTTTGAAGAGTTCACGTAGTGTATTGTAATCTTTTATATAAATCAGACCGATGCCTGTCTCTAACAGTTCTCCATCAATCATATCAAAATCACTGGTTCGAAATCCGGTAATCCTCAGCCGGCCATCACTGGTGAGTTTATATTCGAGTGCGATGTCTCCAATGTAATCGGTTACTTCTGTTTGTTTGTTGTCCTCACCTTCTACATTCACATTGCCCGAAAGTTTAACAATGAGCCGTTCATTAAATAAATCCTTTGATATCCCCAATTGTGCTTTTGTTTCGCCTTGCACTTCTTCACCGGAATAATTTTCGTACGATTTAATATCAAAATTCAATTCAACGCCTTTTATATTTTCTGATAAACGGTTGAGCTGATCGGATAAGACCCTGCTCACACTTTGTCGTGCAGTATTTGAAAAAGAAGATGACGCCTGGCTTTCAAAGGGGTTTTCAGAAATAAAGCGTTTGAGTATGAGCAATGCAAAAACCTGTTTGTTCAAATCCGACTCACGCGAATTGATATCCTGTAGTCTCGCATAAACAGAACCTTGAAAAGCAGACTGTTTATCTTCTGGCATATCCAATCTGAATCGGATATTGGGTTCTAAAATCCTTCCTTTCAAAATCAGGTACACCTGAAAGGGAAGGCGTTGCTTGTAGCGGTTAAGTTGGTCTGGATCGGTTACCATCATGAGGTCAACCGGGGAAGTTTCTACTTCATATTTGGCCTGGATGTCGAGTACCGCATTTAACGGATCTCCACTCCACACGAGTGAACTACCTTTTTCAATTGCAAATTCGCGCTTTGCTAAATTCTGAAATGAAAAATTATAAGTTCCTTTTGAGATTTGATAGCGCCCTGAAAGATCAAGACGACCCGATGGGTCCATATCAACAACGAGCGAAGCGGTTCCGTAAACCGAGAGCATGTCGCTGGTGCGCGGATCGAGTACAATGTTTAAACGGGCGTTATCGTCAAGGTCAAGGTTTACGGTTAGGTTTAACCCTGTAAATTCTGTCTTTACCGTATCGGTATCGGCAAGGCTTGCCAGAAAGGGATCTTTGTGTACATCCCGGTCAACAAACTTGATAATCCCTTGTCGTTCAGCAACATTTTTTGTTGCTTCCGGCACCACATAGGTGAAATCACTTTCATCTTTAATAGCTGCATTCATTTCAATTCTGGGTTCTTCGTTGGTTCCCTTCACATTCGCATTAATATCAACCAACACCTTTCCATAAAAAAGTTCATTGTCTTCTGAAGTAGTATTCAACACCCGGAAATTTTTAGCGGCCAATTGTAGATTGAAATTAAAATCAGAATAATTCTTTGTCAGGATTTCACCTTTGATGGAGGCTTCGTTTTTCTTACTATCCTGGATGGTAAAGTTCGTGAACCGTATCCCGGATTCCGAAAAAGAAATTGTTTCTTCATTTAACTGAAAGGAATTGTTGAGATACGTTGCCACAAAATTCGTATTGACAAATGTGAGCGTTCCGGTAATGGAGGGACTGGGCCCATTATTCTTTAGTTGTAACTTTCCTTTTGCGGTGCCACTCAGATTTTTCAGTTGCCCGGCAGAGATTGGTTCCAAAATGGAAAGGTCCAGCGGTGATAAATTAACCTGGAAATTATAACTTAATTCAGGTGAGGTCTTTATATCCCCGTTTGCAACCAGCGAGGTTTTTTGTCCTGAAACAGAGAGTGTGATGGCGTGCGTTTGTTCTGAAAAATTTTGTGTCAGTTTTACATCACCCCATTTTTCTTCCAGCAGACTGAAATCTTTAATGGTTAAATCCGATGAGAATTCCCCTGCACGTGATGTCGTTATCCGGATGTCACCATTCACAACTCCGCTTGCAGGAATAACACCAGCAACAAAATTTGTGAATGTTGATAATTGAAAACCACCAAATTTTAATTGTAAAACAGAATGCTCTTGATTGGTATAAACACCAAAGGTTTGTTGGTTCTTACTTAACGTAAAATTGTTGGTGCTAAAAGATTCTTTACCGAGCACGATCGAATTGTCGCTGGGTATATTCCACTGTTCATAATTGAGTAGTAAACGTTCCTGTAAAAGATGGATGCGAAGTCCTTCAGGCAAACTGGTTGCCTCCCCAGCAAACACATATTTTTCTTCCTGTAAGGAGTCCAGGATCAGAAGGTTTGTTTCCAGTAAATTATTGGCAAGTTTTCCGTTCCATCGCATTTCATCAATCCGCAAGGTATCAAATGTGGCCGCTTGTAATTGAAATTGAAAATCCATTGCTTTTGCATCGGAGTTTATATCAAAAGATAGCGCCTCAATACCGAGCGATCCATATTCTGTTTTTGAAATGTCGATGTGTAAATTCAGCAACGCTTTTTCACTATCGAATTCGCCTGTTATTTTTCCGGGAACAAATGACTTTAATTCCGGGACTAAAATTTCTGTTAACATCTCCGTGTTCTTGAGTGTTAAGTCGAATTGGAATTGTTGCGGGGTTGTAAGATTTCCAATCGTAGAATCCTTTAATTCAAAATAACGGTGGATATGCTGCTTTACTGTTTTGGGCAAATCCACCACATTGAAGGTGCCTTTAAAACTTCCGGCTATAATATCCGATTCGATTGAAAGTTCACTTTTTCCTTCTTGATCAAGTGATGCAAAGATTAACGAATCGACTTTGTAAAGTTTTTCACCATCAAAAACAGCAACATTTCGAATGCCCACGTTCCCATTCATGCTCCTGAAATCTGCTGTTTCCAGGTTTACTTCCAAAGTTGCCTTTGCACGCAACTGCCGGTTGGATAAGTGCAGTGCATTTAAGTCAATGGTATTCAAATCCAAAACAAGTTTATAATCAGGTACTGAATCAGTATAATCCAATTGGGCATCCAACGCAAAGTCAAGGTTCTCATCTTTTAAAGAAGCCGTTCCTGAAAAAAAGTATTCCTTAAATGTTCCTTTAATTTTAAGATCCTGATACGAGTACCCTTGGTATTCGAATGTGTTGATAAGGGCATCAAAGTTGGCATTGAGATTCTCCGGTGTAGTGCCGGTGCCCTTCACACTCGCTTCCAGTTCCACTACACCTAATGCTTCTTGCTTCATAAGCCGGCCCGCCTGAAAATCCGATACAGCAATATTGAAATCGTATTGCGCAACGTTGGTAAGGTCATAGTTTCCTTTGGCCAGGATTGATCCAATATCGGAAGCAAGTTCCGCTTCCACAGCGGATTGTTTTGTCAAGCCATTCATGGTGCCACTGATTTCAATCCAATTTGGGAGTTCAAGGCTTTGTGGCAAGAGGGTATCGGTAACAATTGTTTGGATGTCTTTTTTTGTTGTGTATAAGCGCGACAAGTGAAGGTCGAGGTATGCGTTATTTATATCATTTAGGTTTTTCACATTTCCATTGATCTCAAGGGATGTACTATCCAGGGCTGATGCGAAAAGTCGATCAATCGTTAGATTCTTCATGGAACCTTTAAGCTTTGATGCGAGGTGAAGCGTGAAGTCAGCCGGGAAAGTTATAGGTACGCTATCCAAAAGGGTGGGTAAGAAATATTCAATATCACGCAAGGCAATATGGGTGTCTTTGATTTCTGCTGTAAGGGTAGTGTCCCGGTTGGCATTTCCGTTGTTGAAATTTGCGTTCGCATCAAAAACGATAGAGGAATGATTGGTCTGCAATAAAAATTTGGAAACGTCTATTTTAGATTCATTCATCACCGCGTTAACATGGAAGTCGTTAAGTGTAAATCCTTTTTTCTCGCGGAAAGAAATTTTATCTACCTGGGCCTGATAATTGTTTTCTTTAATAACGATATCATGAATGTCTGCCCCCAGGGAGTAAACCCAAAAGTGATTGAGGTCGATTCCTTTTTTGGTAGGTGGGGAGTTAAAGTTTTCATATTGAATGCCGTTGTCTGAAAGTGCGAGTTCCGCTACACGAATATTCCAGCGGAAGCTTGTTGTATCCGGAGAAGACTCCGATGGTTCAATGGTTTCTTCACTTGCGTGATAGGCGATAAAGGATTTTGACAGTTCAATTTTACTAAGATCAATGATCTGTGCATTTAGATCCAATTCATTCGCATCTACCTGTAGCTCCCCAACGCGGGCAATGATTTTATTTCCGCTTGTTTGGTCATCAAAATCAAAATTCACTTGCGCAAGATGAAGTTCTTCAAAGTTTAGTGAGAGAGGCGTTGTACTAGCTGAGTTTTCAGTATCTGCGGATGTCGGCATCGTGCTTTGTTGGAGCATTAGCGTAGCGGTAGTGTTTAACAATTCTACCTTGCCGAGATCAAAGATGTTGTTGGTGATGTCTGAATCGGATAATGAGAGGCTGGCTTCACCGAGGTTTACAGTGGCGTGAGTTCCACCATAATGGTCGAAATAGGTGGCACGAATATCCTCCAGTTCGATTTTGCCAATAGCAAATTCCCAGGCAGATTCTGTCGGTTCTTCCGTTTCCTCCCCGGCAAATGCTTGAATAATGTAATCAAAATTGAAGGTTGAGTCATTGGCTTTTCGACTCACATTGGCCGTAACATTTTCCAACGTGACCTTATTGAGATTGATTTGTTTTTTTGTCAGGCCCCAAAGGTCGGTATCAATGGTGAGTTCCCCTAGATATAATAAGGTATCTGCTGCTTGGTCTTCCGCCTTTAATCCCTGCAATACAATTGTTTTGGGAAAACTGATGTAGATATGTTCAAGCGAAACAGGAGTGCCGATTTTGTCTTCAACAAATGTTATAGCCTTTTGCGTAAGCATATTTTGAACCGCTGGCAAACGGATGAGGATGATCAGCAATACGAAAAGTACGAGCAGGCCTGTGATCGCCCAACCGATACCCTTTAGTATTTTAATAAAGATTTTTACAGGCTTCTTCATGAATTCAAACGATACAAATGAAATTTAGTGTTTAGCGCCTGTGCGTAGAAATATGAATTCAAAAATTGAGCGGAAGTTCTGCATTTTTGCTGGAATAGTTTTTTTTAAATTCAAATGCATACGTTTTTTTCTTAAAGTCCCCTTAGTTGTGAAGGATTGTCAATTTTAGCAATTAATATTGGATTGCCTCAGTTGTTCCTCCTTGTTTAGCTTTTGTATTGCAATTCTATTGCCATTCTTTTTGTAAAAGTCATAATAAAAAAAAGCTATCCCAAAGGATAGCTTTCCAACTTTATAGTCCCAGCCTATTTGAACTAGTCAAGTTTTATTTTTGGATGATTTAATTGTTCATCTTATTATCCATCTCATCAATATTTTCGCGGATATTGGTGCGCAACCTATTCCATTCGGCCTGTATCTCATCTGTGGCTCTTCGCGTAGAATTTTTAACGTTGTCCCACGTATCCTCAGACGCATCCTCAATATCCTTCAATGCTTTATCGATGTTGTTTCTTTGCGTTCTTAAATCCTGCCTTGATTGTTCGATTCGCTGTTTTGCATCGGCACTGGCATTTTCTAGTCTTCTCTCAAGCTTATCCAATTCTTGATCAATCTCTTGCCGCATCTCTCTAAGTTCATCCGACATTTCACGCCTTTCCTGGCTGGTTTGTTCATTGAACTCCGTGTGGGTAGTGGTGTCATTGTCGCGTGACTGTTGGTTGCAAGCAAATGGTAGTGTGAAAAGCACAACCGCAGCCAGCATCATTTTTAAGTTTTTCATTCTTGCTTTTGATTTTATTGTTTCAACAATGTTGATTTTAATATTTGAATTTTTAAAGGTTGTTCATCTCGCGTTTGATTTCCCCCACCGTTTTGCCTGTCCGCTTTTGAATTCTTCCAAAAAGCTCATCTTCTTTTCCTTCTACATAGGTAAGGTCGTCATCGGTGAGTTGAGCGTATTTTTGCTTGAGTTTACCTTTGATTTCATTCCAATTTCCTTTGATTTGAAGTTCGCTAGCAGTTGCCATAGTTGTTTCCAATTTTAGTTTCAGATTTATTTTCTTTAGCGGAATGGGAGGTCAATACCTCCCATTCTACTTTACACATCGAAATTTAATGCCAGTCTTAATGGGGCTTAAATGGGCGTTTGATACAAGGATAGACCCATTATACTGTGTGACAAATTCCACACCTGTGGAACCATTCTACACATGATTTTATTCCCCTTCTGATTTTTCATTTTGATTGAAGAATATGGAGTTGTCTGTATCTTTTTGGAATGCCTGAACAAAAGCGTTTTGCAATATGGCAAAGAGGGTAGGCAATATTCCCGTATCAACATTATTTAAATCACCGGCCAGCGGCACTTTGGTTGCGAATTGATCCTCATTTTGGTTTTCGAAGATTTCCACAAAAAAGCCCACGATGCCTTCCCATAATAGCTTGAGCGGTTTATCCTTGTCTTTCTCCCAATCCACAATCTGTACATCGAGCGCCAATGGTTTTAGGTAGCCGGTGATCGCACCATCCTTCACCACCAATTCCGTGTACAGATTGAATGTCCCTTTTTCGATGTCCACTTTTGCGTAGGCCAGAAAGAAATCATTGAGTGCTGGCATATTGATACCTTCAAATTTCAAATCCATGTCCAGGTCTGGAATTTTTTTAAGTACGTTGATATCCATATCCAATTGAAGTTCCCCATCCCCGATAGAAGTCGGGCTTGCGTTTACCTTTGAAGGTAAGGGTGTATCCTGGCGGGAAGCATTGTTGAGATTGGTGGCCAGCAAATTCAAATTACGTAAATTCAAATCTACTTTCGGTTCACTGGTGAAATCAAAAAATGCAATATGGCCATTGATGATTTCCAGTCGGTTGATTTGCAAGGGCATCAGTCTTTTGAGCGGCTCAGTCCAGTCAACATCTGCACCGGCCTGGTTTTCAGTACTATCTTTATTTCCGCCAATATAATTTAGCGTTGGGTTTTCAAAAATCACTTCACCCACAATGGCGCCTTTGAAAAGTGCTTTCCATTCCACCGATAAATCAGTGACCGGGATTTCAATAAACGGTACTTTCTCATTCCCTTCGATTTTGTATAATTCTAGATCGTTTACCGTGTAGGCACCCCGTATCAGCGCAATGTTAACGCCACTAATGGAGCCGGAATATTCGGGTATATCGGCCAGAACCTTATTGACAAACCGGGTCACAAAATAAGGAAGGACCAATCTTCCGATAAGGAGAACAAGGACAATACCTCCTATTATGAAATATCGCTTTTTAACTTTCATTATCTTCTTCTACTTTTTGATTTTCTTTTTCAATTTCAATCACTTTAGTCTTTACAGCATTTTTGTAAGGAACAATCCCCCTTCCATACATGGCAGCATACGTTGCGGTTATCTCGGCCCCAAGGAGGAAGATGATGGTAGAGTAATACACCCAAATCAGTATCAGGGCAAAAGATCCGGCTGCGCCATAGGCAGAGGTGACATCGCTGTTGCCCATGTATACACCTATCAGGAGTTTTCCTACTACGAACAAGATTGTTGTAATGCCAGCCCCAACCCATACATCCCGCCAATAGATTTTCGCATCGGGCAATACTTTGAAAAGCATTCCGAAGATTAGAGAGACGATCACAAAAGAAAGTACAATATTGAAACCGCCTAATAAATAAGGAGTCAGTCCATCAAAAAGATTTGAGAGGGAGTTTTGAACCAATACCAGCATCGTATCGATTAAAAGCGAAACAAGGAGCACAAAACCAAAGCTTACTACCATCGCAAAGGAAAGGAGCCGGTTGATAAGATATTTCAACCAGCCTCTTTCCGGTTTTGATTTTATTTCCCACATATTGTTGAGACTGGTTTGTAAAGACATAAACACTGTAGTGGCACTAAAAATCAAGGTCGCAATACCAATAGTGCGCGCCAAGGTACCGCTCATGTCCATAGAGGCGTTTTGGATAATTCTTTCAATTTGTACCGTGCTTTCTTTTCCGATCAGGTTCCCAACCTGGTTTACAAGTTCTTGTTGCACTGTGTCGCGTTCATAGAGGGTTGCACCAATTGAAAGGGTAATGATCAAAATGGCAGGCAAAGAAAATATGGTTGAAAAGGCAATAGAACCTGCATACAAAAATGCATCATTCTTAAAAAAATTTTGAAATGACTTTTTTAATAATCGCCATACTTTTATGGAAAATGATTTCATCTGTTAATAAATGTTTGAAAGTGGACAGATGGAATCGCTTGAATTATCATGCTGCTGGGTACAATGCATTTTAATGGCGATTTCATGTGTTTATAGTTTTAGATCAAGGTCAAATGCCTGCATACCGGACTGACGGTATTCCGGCACGCAGGCATGGAATGGCCTAATTAATCATTTCGGTTAGTGAAAGTAATTACAAGGCCATTTCATATACGAATGTGAAGGTGATGAAGTGATTGACACGCATCAACAAATATGCCCTTAACATTAGGAGCCTTAATCCCCGTGTTTTGATGTGAGGCGGGGTTGCTGTCGCCACAAATTGTGGAATTTGATACTCAAGTTAACAGTCTCTATGGGGGTGTACACACCTTGGCTTTCAGCTTAATTTTCTATTTTTACCCCATGCGTTTAGCTTTCTATTTACTGATTTGTTTTTTCTTGCCATTCAAAATTTTGGCGCAGGACGAAGGCTATAAGTTCATGCACATCGACATTGGAAAAGGCTTATCGCACAATCAAATCAATTGCCAGTTTAAGGATAGCCGTGGCTATGTTTGGTTTGGTACCGAGTCTGGTTTGAATCGATTCAATGGTTATTCCATTCAGGTATATCGTCATGATGCTCGCGATTCGACAACCATTAGCAATAGTCAGGTGACCAGGATTGCTGAAGATCCCCACGGTCGGCTGTGGATTAACCAGACAGATATCTATAGTTATACGCAAGACAACTTTACAAGAAATACAACACCCTATTTAAAGCAGTATGGAATATCCCCGGGGCTTATAAAAGATATTGTGAAAGGAAGTGGCGACCGGTATTGGTTTTTACACACAACAGAAGGGTTGTACCGGTATGAAAAAGAAAAAGGCTCGAGTGTTCAATTCAAAAATGATGTTAACAACACAACAAGTATGGCCAGTGATCGCGTGTCTGCGTTGATTGACGTAGATGCTTATGTGTGGATTATTCATCAAAATGGAATACTTGAAAAACTGGATGCGAATACCGGGAAAGTGTTGTTAAGGAATTCCGCTTTACAAGAACGCCACAAAAATGCATTGCTCGATTATCAATTTATTGCTGACGAGGAAGGAACACTCTGGATTTACTCAGCCAATAGTGCCAATGGGATGTTTTATTATAATCCTGCGCTAAACACGTTTAAGTTTATAAATGAAACCTCCGAGGATATCAAACTTAACAACGACATTGTTCGCGGTATTGTGCAAGATAATCAAGGTATAATCTGGGTCGGTACTGATCACGGAGGGATTAATTTAATCGAAAAAAAGAATGGAACCGTACAGTATCTTTTGCACCGTCCTGAAGACAGTAAAAGTATTAGTCAGAATAGCATTACTTCCTTATATAAAGATGCGGAAGGAATTATTTGGATTGGCACCTATAAGAAAGGTGTGAATTATTATCATGAAAGCATAGTACGTTTTCCTTTGTACCGACATTTTAGTTCTGATCCCAACAGTTTGCCATACGATGATGTGAACAGGTTTGTGGAAGATGATAAGGGAAACCTTTGGATTGGCACCAATGGTGGCGGGTTGATTTACTTTGATCGGACAACGGGTAAATTCAAGCAATACAAACACAATGCTGCTGATCCGAATAGTTTGAGCAACGATGTAATCGTAAGCTTATGCATAGATCGCAACAAGCAATTGTGGATTGGTACATACTATGGTGGATTGAATCGTTTTGACGGCAAAAAATTTATCCATTATAAAAACGATCCTCAGGATCCGCGCAGCATTGCCGATGATAACATTTGGGAAATTTTTGAAGATTCATCTGGCAATATTTGGATTGGTACCCTTTACCGAGGACTTGAATTATATGATCCACGTACCAATTCATTTCAACACTATCGAAGTGGTGATGTAAATTCTGTGAAGTCGAATTACATTAATGCCATTATGGAAGATAAAAACGGCAACCTTTGGATTGGAACAGATAATGGCATTGACGTAATGCAAAAAGAAACCGGACGGTTTGTGCATTATGGTAATGAGTCCACTAATCCCAGGAGCCTTTCCAATAATCAGGTTTTCCATATTATGGAAGACAGCTTTGATAAGATTTGGGTGGGGACACGTGAAGGCCTCAATGTTTTTGATGAAGCAACCAAAACGTTTACCATTTTTCGTGAGGAGAACGGGCTTCCCAATAATACGGTGCTTACAATTTTGGAGGACGATAATGCAAACTTGTGGATGAGTTCACCAAACGGACTTACCAATATGATAATTGACAGAGGTGCAGCGAATGTTATTGATCATTACACTTTTAAAACCTATGATGAAACGGATGGATTGCAAGGAAGACAATTCAATGAAAATGCAGTGCTCAAAACAAGAAAAGGAGAATTGATTTTTGGTGGTGCTTCAGGGTTTAATATGTTCAAACCAGAGAACCTGGGATTCAATGCCATCAAACCCAAAGTAGTGTTCACAGATTTTCAGGTGTTTAATAAAAGTGTCGATGTAGGTGAAGAAATGAACGGCCGTGTGCCGCTACCGCAGGCTATCTCCGAAACAAAAGAAATAACATTGAAGCACACTGAAAATGTACTCTCTGTTGAATTTACCGGCCTCAACTATTTCCATCCCGAAAAGAATAGCTATTCCTACAAGTTGGAAGGATTTAATGATGCCTGGACTTCGGCAGGAGGAAAAGCATATCGGGTAACCTATACAAATCTGGATCCTGGTACATACACGTTGCGGGTAAAGGCTGCCAACAACGATGGCGTTTGGAATGAAGAGGGGGCGAGTTTGAAAATTATTATTCTTCCACCTTTTTGGCTAACGCCCCTTGCTTTTGGTTTGTATGCAGTAGCGATGGTCCTTGCTTTGCTTGTGGCTCGAAAAATTTTGGTGGAGCGTGAGCGGATGAAATTCAGGTTGCAGCAAGAGCGCCAGGAAGCCCAACAAATGCATGAGTTGGATATGATGAAGATCAAATTCTTTACGAATGTAAGCCATGAATTTAGAACACCACTTACACTCATCCTTGCTCCATTGGAAAAAATGCTCACAACCACAGTGGATAGTGATCAACATGAAAAACTGAACTTGATTCAGCGAAATGCCAAACGGTTGCTCAACATGGTAAATAAGTTGTTGGATTTTCGCAGTCTGGAAGTGGATGAAGTAAAGTTTAATCCCTGGGAAGGTGATATTGTAATGTTTATCAAAAGCACGGTGTATTCGTTTTCTGATTTGTCAGAGAAGAAAGACATTCAATTATCCTTTCGATCAACCCTCCCTTCACTCGAAACTGTTTTCGATCAGGATAAACTGGAGAAAATATTATTTAATGTTTTATCGAACGCATTTAAGTTTACACCTCAGCATGGTTCCGTTACTGTCGTAGTAACGCGGATTACAAAAGGAACTAGCAATAATTGGATAGAAATTAGTATAGCGGACACCGGCATTGGCATTGCCCCGGAAAACCTCACGAAAATATTTGACCGCTTCTTTCAGGAAGACATGCCAAAAACTATGGTTAACCAGGGGAGTGGGATTGGATTGGCCATCACCAAAGAGTTTGTGAAAGTACATGGTGGAGAAATATTTGTGGAAAGTGAGCAAGGAAAAGGAGCCACATTCCGTATTCAATTGCCGATTCAGGAAGTAACATCTCCAATCGAAAACATTGAGCTTGCCGATATGGAAACCGATGAAGTATTGTCGAATGACGTGCAGTTGCCAACGGTATTGTTGGTGGAAGACAATGAAGATTTTCGTTTTTATTTGAGGGACAACCTCAAACAAAGTTATCGCATAGTGGAAGCAAGTGATGGTGTGGAAAGTTGGAAAAAGATAATCTCCATTTTGCCGGATTTGATTGTAAGTGATGTGATGATGCCCAACATGAATGGCCTTGAGCTTTGCCAGAAAATAAAAAGCGATTCACGTACTTCCCACATCCCGGTGATTTTACTGACGGCAAGAAGTTCGGATGAACATAAGTTGGAAGGGTATGAAGGTGGCGCAGACGACTACATCACCAAACCGTTTAGTTTTGACTTATTGCAATCTCGTATTAAAAACCTGATCCACCAACGCGAACTTTTTCAGAAAGATTTCCGAAGGCTCATTGAAGTAAAAGCCAGCGATACGCATATTACTTCCCTTGATGAAACGCTTATCCGCAAAGCCATTGAATGTGTTGAGAGCAACATCGAAGAATCCGATTTTTCAGTGGTGGATTTGAGTCACGAATTGGGGATGAGCCGGGTGCATTTATATAAGAAACTACTGGCACTTACCGGTAAATCACCATTGGAATTTATCCGCACGATCCGGTTGCAACGGGCTGCC
>JBGTGG010000181.1:0-19117 GCA_041746855.1 Cyclobacteriaceae bacterium
TACAACTCCCAAACAAAAATCATCTACTTCCGAACCCCTACACTGGTCACCAATAAAGAAGGTGATAAATTCGACTATGAAGGAGGTGAATACAACACCACGAACAAGCTCTCCGATTTTGCAATTGGAACCCTCGAAACAAAGACTTATACCATCGAAGCCGGTTCGTATAAACTTGATGATGTGCGGAAATTCTATAAACTCAGAACGGATGTGGTCATGGTTTCCAAAGAAGAACAACTGATCATCCATGGCCAATCCGCTGATTATGATCGGAAAAATGGCATTACCAAAGTATATGACAACGCTTTCTTCGCAAAAATCCTGGGCAACAACGACACCCTATACATAGGTGCCGATACATTGGTGTCGATTGAAAGCGATGACCCGGCCAAAAAGCAAATACTGGCCTATAACAATGTAAAAATTTACAGGACTACCATGCAGGGCATTGCCGATTCGCTGGAGTACAGGGCAGTGGACAGCACCATATATTTTTATCGTAATCCTGTTTTGTGGAGTGACGAAAACCAGATTACTGCAGATTCCATGCGGTTGCTCATCAAAAACAACAAGCCTCACAAAATGTACATGAATGTAAATGCCTTTGTCATTTCACAAGATTCCCTTAAAAATTACAACCAAATAAAGGGGAGAAAGATGACCGCCAGCTTTTCGAATGCAACCATTAGCCGCGTGGATGTGGAAGGAAATGGAGAGAGTATTTATTTCGCATTGGACGAAGAAGATCAATCCTTTATGGGCATGAACAAAACAATTTGTAGTAGTATGACGATTCGTTTCCTCAACGGGCAGGTCAACAATCTTTCTTTTTATACCAATCCCGAAGCCCAATTTATTCCTCCCCAGGAGTTAGAAATAGAGGAGAAACAACTAAAAGGATTTAACTGGCGGGGTGAGGTTCGTCCCCAGCGGGAAGATGTTGTAAAACGACCCCAAAAAGAAAAGAAAAGCCTGCCGAAACGCTAGTACTTAAAAAATATTGTAATCATCACAAAAAAATAATCCATTCCACTGTGATTTCCCGTTAAAAAGTCTAAATTTTGTGGAAAATGGATAGTGTGTGTTTATGAGAAGTCTATTGTTGGTGGCATTTTTTTACTTTTTGAGCTTTGCCTTATTTGGCCAGGGCTTTGAAGTATCCGCTATCAATGAATCCTTTCGGGGAAATATTGGGGAAACCATTAAAGCCCCTTTGCGGATAAAAAATACCAGCGACCGATCCATCACCCTGATAATCAGAAAGCTTGAATCGCAATTGGGCACAACACAACGAAATTTTTTCTGTGTCGATGGCAATTGCCTGGATAGCCGGATTGAAGATTACCAAATCAAATTAGAACCTAATCAAACCACCTCAACCCTTGAAATTGCATTGGAAGCTGGTATCGCCCCCGGTATTAGCTCTGCCCGGTACCTGATTTATAACCGGTTCAATACAAACGACAGCTATGAAATTGAAATGAATTTTGCAGTCGATGAGAAAAAAGCTGAAAAGAACATTTATACCTCCAGAAGCATAACCGTCCAGGATGTATATCCGAACCCGGTTACCGATTTCGCGAACATAGACTACAGGATTTTGAATGATAATATCCATGCTAAAATCACCCTGCACAATATCCTCGGTAACGTTTTGGGTGAATATGAACTCCCCACGTTGGAACAGAAGGTTAAAGTCCGGACGGAATCCTTGAGTTCAGGGATTTACTTTTACACCCTCTATGTCGACAATGAAGCAGTAATGACACGTAAAATCGTTGTAAAAAAATAAATTAGGCCAAAAAGAAACGCATTAATCAAAAAACGCGTTTTCCCATTCGGTTTCACATCCTTATATTTGCGGGCTTATGCGTAGAAGTATTCAGGTTTTATTCATTTTATCCATTGCCATTCTCGGTACATCCTGCAATCGGCATTTTCGTAAAGTCGAAAAAAACCCCGATTGGCGTGTAAAGTATGAAGCGGCAACAAAATATTACGAAAAGAAGGAGTATTATAAAGCCTCCGTGCTTTTTGACCAGATCATGCCGATTGTACGTGGTTTGCCCGAAGGTGAGAAGGTACAATTCTATCTCGCCTACTGTCAGTATTATGATGGACTTTACATTCTGGCAGCTGAGCAGTTCAAAACTTTCTATACAACATACGGGAGAAGTGCTTTTGTTGAAGAAGCAAGGTTTATGTATGCGTATTCATTGGATGGGAATTCCCCCGATTCCAATCTTGACCAATCTTCAAGCATTGAAGCAATGAATGCCATGCAAGTATTCGTTAACCGCTATCCTAACAGCAAGTTTAGGGAACAAGCTTTTCAAATTATTGAAACCACTCAAATAAAGCTAGAGAAAAAAGGGTTTGACAATGCAAAGCAGTACCACCGGATGAGACAATACAAAGCAGCCATTGTTGCTTTGACTAATTTCAGAACCAACTTTCCAGACTCAAAATACCAGGAAGAAGCATACACACTTCAGTTGGAAAGCCAGTACCAACTCGCTGTGCAGAGTTTTAGCAACAAACAAAGAGAGCGATATCAAGATGTTGTAGATACCTACAAAGAATTCATCGACAAATTCCCGAACAGCAAGTTACTGCGTGATGCAGAAAAAATATTCACCCAAACACAAGTTAAATTACAAGAATTAAATTCATAACCATGGCTATACAATCATCTATTATTACGCGCGACACCGAGACAATTGCTGATGCAACTGGAAACATCTACGAATCAGTTGTCGTAATTTCAAAACGTGCACGTCAAATCGCAGTGAATATAAAAGAAGAGTTGAGCAACAAACTCGCTGAATTTGCAACGACTGTCGATAACCTTGAAGAGGTTTTTGAAAATCGTGAGCAAATTGAAATTTCAAGGTTTTACGAGCGTATGCCAAAACCAACCATGACAGCAACAGAAGAGTTTCTTGAAGGAAAACTCAACTATCGGTTCCGCAACGAAGATCCTACTTCAGAATTATAATTAGGGACTCCTCGAAAAAGGAAATCCAATCATGCTGAAAGGCAAAAAAATTCTTCTGGGCATTAGTGGAAGTATCGCTGCTTATAAAGCAGCTGTACTTACCCGGTTGCTCGTGAAAGAAGGGGCAGCTGTTAAAGTTATTATGACACCTGCTGCAAAAGACTTTATCACCCCTCTCACCCTTTCCACACTTTCAAAAAATCCAGTACATTCCGAATTTGTTAAAAACGAATCCGGTGAATGGAACAACCATGTTGAGCTGGGGCTGTGGGCCGATGCGATGATCATCGCCCCTGCCAGTGCCAATACACTCGCAAAAATGGCAAACGGACTTTGCGATAACCTTCTACTTGCGGTTTACCTATCGGCACGTTGCCCGGTGTTTTTCGCACCGGCAATGGATCTCGATATGTTGCAGCATACCGCAACCCAATCCAATATCCAACGCCTCCAACACTTTGGCAATACCCTTATCGCGCCCAACCATGGGGAACTTGCCAGTGGCCTTATAGGCAATGGCCGAATGGCTGAGCCTGAAGAAATACTGGAACATCTCACTTTTTTTTTTCAGCAACAAAACAAACTAAAAGGTAAAACTGCTTTGGTTACAGCAGGCCCCACCAACGAGCCCATTGACCCTGTTCGTTTTATCGGCAACAATTCAAGTGGAAAAATGGGGTTCGCCATCGCGGAAGCCCTCGCGAAAAAAGGAGCATCTGTAAAATTAGTGACCGGCCCCACCACGCAACATATTAATTTGCCAGGCATTGACGTTATCCATGTGAAAACTGCGGAAGAAATGTACAAGGCTTGTCAACCCATTTTTAAAGATTGCTCTATCGCTGTGTTCGCTGCAGCTGTTGCCGATTACCGACCTGAAGTTTCTGCTCCTCAAAAAATCAAAAAAGATGAAGCGAGCATGCGTGTTGACCTTGTTAAAACCATTGACATTGCTGCAACGCTGGGGAAAGAAAAAAGGAACGATCAACTGACAGTAGGCTTTGCATTGGAAACCGAAAATGAAACCGTCAATGCGCTGAAGAAAATGAAAACCAAAAATTTTGATTTGATTGTGTTGAACTCGCTACAAGATAAAGGGGCAGGATTTGAGCACGACACGAATCGAATTCGTATTTTTGACAAGGAAGAAAACGAACAGCTATTCGAACTTAAAACAAAAAAAGAAGTTGCTGAAGATATTGTCCAGGCCATTGTTAAAAAAATCGATGCGTAAAAAACTGTTTGTACTGTTGTTTACATGCTGGGGCATCGTTACACATGCACAGGAATTGAACTGTCAGGTTTCGATCAATGCAAGCCAGGTACAAACAGCCGATCAGGGAATCTTTAGGGATATGAAAACTGCGGTTGAGCAATTCATGAATGGGAGAAAATGGACTGACAATAGTTTTCTTAACCATGAAAAAATTGATTGCAGTATCCAGATCACCATCACCAAGATGCCGTCAATCGGAAGTTTTAGCGCTACCGTGCAAGTGCAATCCGCACGACCGGTCTTTAATAGCAACTATTCCACCCTGGTATTTAATTTTGCAGACCGTGATTGGGATTTTGAATACATTGAATCGTTGCCGTTGGACTTTAACGATAACACCTATACCAATAACCTGACCTCGATGCTGGCATTCTATGCCTATTTGATTTTAGGGTATGACTACGACACCTTTAGCGAATTGGGGGGAAGTCCTTACTTTCAGAAATCTTTGGCAGTTGTAAACAATGCACAGCAATCGAACCGTCCCGGTTGGCAGCCGCTGGGAAGCAATCGCAACCGGTATTGGATCAACGAGAACCTTAACAACGGCCAATACACCGATATGCGAAAGGTCTTTTATAATTATCACCGGCTTGCGTTGGATACCTATGAAAAAGATCCTGACAAAAGCCGAACAATCATTTTGGAAGGACTATCCGTTATTAAAAAAGCACGGGATATTAATCCAAACTCTATTCTTGTGGTCAGTTTTTTTGACGCGAAATCAAAGGAAATTGCCAATATCTTTTCGGAAGGAAACATCCAGGTACGGAGACAAGCATATGATCTGGTGGTTGCCATCGATCCCTCCAATAAAGGGAACTATGAACGCATGATCAAAAACTGAGTTCACAAATTTAGCTTCCTTCCCACTGAATTTCATGTGTATATAATTGATTTTTAATGGTCACCACTTGTTCCGAACTTGATTCGGAATGGAATTCGCATATCCAATATTCATTCCTGGTTGGTGTTTATCGGATCATGCTCATTTCATATCAAAATCGCTTAATATTGTAAGCATACACGAATGCTACAACAACTCACCATAAAGAACTACGCGCTTATTGAAGCATTGGAAATGACCCCATCCCCTCGCCTCAACGTGATCACCGGGGAAACCGGAGCAGGGAAATCGATTATGCTCGGAGCGATTGGTCTTTTAATGGGGAATCGTGCTGACACCAAGGTGCTGTGGAACGATCAGGAGAAATGTGTAAGCGAAGCAACGTTCGACATCAGTCAATATAATTTAAAGGGGGTGTTTGAAGCTGAGAACCTTGATTTCGAAAATCAAACAATTTTACGCAGGGAAATAAGTCCTTCCGGAAAATCAAGGGCATTTATTAATGACACCCCTGTAACATTGGATGTGTTAAAAAAAATCAGTGGTTTGTTGATGGACGTACACTCGCAGCACGAAACCCTTCAACTCGGAAATCATACCTATCAATTGCATCTGATCGATATCTATTCCGGCAACGAAAAAGAAAGAAAGAAATATTCAGCGACCTGGATGGCATACAATGATGCGAAGCGTAAACTGACCGCATTGCAAAAGAACGCTTCCACGTTGCGACAAGAATCCGATTACATCACCTTCCAACTGGATGAACTTATTAAAGCAGATCTAAATGAGGGTGAGCAGGAAAAATTAGAATCTGAAATTAAAATTCAGGAACATGCCGAAGACATCAAGCGAAGACTAAACCTCATTCTTGATTCCGTTTTACGATCTGATTTTGCTGGCCGGACAAGTTTGGTGGAAGCAAGAAATAATATCGCAGCAATCGCCACACTTTCACCCCGCTTTGAAGAAATCCATAAGCGGTTGAACAGTTTGATCCTGGAGTTGGATGATGTATTGAGTGAAGTGGAAAATGAAGAAGGAACTATAGACTTCGATCCTGAGCATGCGGAATTTGTAAAGGAACGCTTGAGCACTTTTTATAAATTGGAAAAAAAACATGGTGTAAGTTCACTGGAAGCTCTCATTGAAATTCGTGATGAACTTAAAAAACAGGTCCATCAGACTGAGAATCTTGAAGAGGAATTAAAGGAAGCGCAAGCAACCTATGAACAAACCAAAAAAGCTTTACAGGAGGCTGCAAAAAATCTAAGTAAGTCACGCCTGGAAGTTTTCAAATCTCTGGCAATCGAACTTGTTGCCCTTTTGAAAGAAGTAGGAATTCCTGCTGCCACTGTTATGATAGAATCCAAACCCGTTGAATTTGCTGAGCACGGTGCCGATCAGGTTGAACTACTCTTCAGTGCCAATAAAGGGATCCCTACAAAACCAATGAACCAGGTTGCTTCCGGTGGGGAATTTTCAAGACTTATGTTTTGTATCAAATTCATTATGGCTCAGAAAACTGCCATGCCTACCTTAATCCTTGATGAGATTGACACAGGAGTCTCCGGGGAAATTGCTTTCAAGCTTGGTACCTTGATGAAAAGTATGGCGAAATCACACCAACTTATCAGCATTAGCCACCTTCCACAAATTGCTGCCAAAGCAGAAGCACACTATTTTGTGTTCAAAGAATTAAGTGGCAACAAAACGATTAGCACCATAAAACTTTTAAAAGAAAAAGAGCGTGTTGAAGAAATTGCCAAAATGATTGGTGGGGAAAACCCTTCTAAGATTGCATTGGCAGGCGCCAAAGAATTATTGCAGCACTAGTTTCCCTCTTCCATTTTCACCTCGTCCACAATTCGTTTTCCCCGTGTTCCCCTAAACCGTTCCCAAAACCCCTGGCGTTCCTTAATCGAAACAAAATCCGTTACAAAGGCTGAACGTGGATCTATCAACGGAAGCTCTTTATTGGATATATCCAACGAGTCAAAAAATATTGGAATGGATTCCACGTCAGGGCAATACTTCTTCATAAAGCTTTCCACCATTTTGGATTGAAAAGGATCGGTAGCAAGTGCAATCTTTGTGAAGCCCATCGCTTTTGCCATCTTCATGCTGTAATACACATTTTCGGTACTATGCTCTGCGGTTGTTTCTGAAAAAGTTTTATTGGTAGGAATCTTCAACGAATCGGCCATCACCTTCATCACGATTCCCTCTACATAGGGCGAGTATACTGCGCTCCCCGAAAAAATAATATGCTCGGTAAAGTTATGCTGATAGAGATAGTATGCCCAGTACAACCGCATTTTCATCACATCGTGTTCCTTGCCCGGCTCAAAGGGAACACCCGGAACAATGATGACATCATAGGGCTTTGCTTCCATCGCCTTGCTGAAAGACTTTCTGGTATATCGTTTAAAGCTGCAATGTGTGAGCACTCCACCCGCTATCAAAATAATGATTACCCAAAAGACAATTTTTCCGAATTTCTTCATTGTTGATTCTTTACATGCAATACCCAAAACTCATCATACGCAATTTTCGATTCATCAACGAGTTGTCGAATTACTTCTACAAACATTTCATGCTTCGAGGGTGCAATTTTCTCTTCAAGTGTATCAACATTCATTGACTCCGTTGAAAGCAAATGGAGTATTTCAGTACGTAGATCATTAACAATTTTTTGCTGTTCTTGTTTTCGGTTTTCGATACAGACATCACAGTTTCCACACACTAAATCTGTTTCTTCACCAAAATATGCTTGTATGCGCTGCATCCTACATTGCACCGATTGAGTGGTATAAGCTATCACAGAATCAACTTTCGAAACCGCCAGGGCCCTCCGCTCTTCCAATCGTTGGCGGTCGAGCGATAAATGTTTAGCATCCTGCCTTTCTGTCAAAAAGGTAATTTGCGCCTGGTCTTTGACGGGAATGTACTTGATGATTTTCAACTCATCCAAATGTTTAAGCATTTTTATCACTGCGATCGTTTTCACATCCAATGCTTTTGCAAGATAGTTTTCCGCAATCATGGAAAATCCGGAAAATATTTCACCACCATACAACCGCAAGAGGGTTTTGATCAAGGGTTCAAAACTGACATTTGCTATTTGAAACTCGTAGAGTTGGGCTTTGCTTACACACCAAGAAATCTGTGATGGGTTATAAAAACTATCGTTAAATTGGAGCAGTCCCTCCTCTTGTAATCGCGCCAACGCAGGATACACATCCACGGGATGAAAACCATACCGATCAGAAAAATCATGTACTTCAAAATCAAAACTTTCATTCAACCCAGCACCTTCCGCAAGTTGATAGTAATTTGCAAGCGCCTGATAAACGCGTTTCAGAAAATCAATTTCCGGGTGGCTCTGCAATACCCTGTTCTTTACTAATTCCAAATCGGAAGGATCATACAAAATGGTTGCAAACGATCGCTGTCCATCGCGACCCGCCCTTCCTGCTTCCTGATAATAGGATTCCAGGTTTTCGGGTAAATCAAAATGAACAACCAACCGCACATCGGCTTTGTCGATGCCCATACCAAAGGCATTGGTCGCAACCATGATCCTAAACTTCCCTTTGATCCAATTGTCTTGCGACTCACTCCGTTGCTTAAATAACAATCCTGCATGATAATAGCCCGCGGAGTGTTTTGCTTTCGAGAGCACCATCGCCAATTCTTGCGCGAGCTTTCGGGAACGAACGTAAACAATTGCAGTACCCGATACAGCTTTTACTATTTCCAGTAATTTCTTTTCCTTGTTTTCAGTTTTGCGCACAACGAATGAAAGGTTCTCACGGGCAAAACTTTTTTGAAATACGTTTGCGTCTTTACTTAAGCTCAGTTTTTCCTGAATATCGAGCAGCACTTTTGGTGTTGCGGTAGCGGTTAATGCAATGAACGGAACATCGTTTTTTATTTCACGCAAGGCTGCTATTTCCAAATAGGCTGGACGAAAGTCATAGCCCCATTGCGAAATACAATGCGCTTCGTCCACAGCGATCAAAGCAACCTTCATCCGCTTAAAACGCTCAATAAAAACTTCAGTCTTTAACCGCTCCGGAGAAACGTATAAAAACTTTGTGGTTCCGTGTACACAATTATCGAGGTACATATCAATTTCACTCCAGCTCATACCGGAGTAAACTGCCACCGCATCAATCTCGCGCTTGCGCAATTGCTCTACCTGATCTTTCATTAATGCAATTAGCGGAGTGACCACAATGCAAACTCCATCGAGCAACATGGCTGGCACCTGAAAACAAATGGATTTTCCTCCTCCTGTTGGCAATAAGGCAACCGTATCTTTTCCCGCCAGCACAGACTGGATTATTTCATCTTGTAAAGGACGAAAGGCGGTATGGTGCCAGTAGCGTTTTAATATTGAAAGGGCCGAATCCATTTATATCCCTAATATAGGAATGAAGAATGAAAGGTCATTATAATGCTTTACGCTCAAGGCGCATTTTAAAACAATTAAAACTTTGTAAAAAAAGAAACCCGTAAGATCGCTCTTGCGACCCTACGGGTTCACCGGTTTAGGGTTTGGTTTGGTTACTTTGCGGATTGCAGAAGCTTTACTCCCGTCTCTCCTAAATGTTTTTGTAAAATAGCGCGATACTGTGCAGAGTTCAAATAGCCTCCACCAGAAGCAAAGAACTCATCTAAAACAGGACCCCAATCGCTATTAAGTGGCATGATAAAACCAAATTGCTCAGCAGCCTTATCTCCTACCGGGTGACGCTTCACAGGCTTTTTCGACTGAAATGCATCGAGATAAAAGGCAAGGTCGAGGTAGGCAAATGCGTTTTTATCTTCTAAAATTTTCTCCAGGGTCTGTTGACTTGTGGTTTGGTAACTCACTTTCATTGCCGGGAAATAATCTTTTTTCAAATCAAGAATCCTCTTTTCATTGAGGGTTCCTTTTGCGGTGTAGGCTGTAAGACCGGAAAAGGTAGTTCCAATATCTTCAATCTTAGTCAGTGTTGGAACACTGCTCTGCGTTATTAAAATCGCAAAGTTGGTGATGAATGGAGGACTGAATTTAACTTCTTTGGTTCTTGCATCGGTAATGGTAACATTGCCCAGGCCAAATACGCCACCCGTTGAAACTTTTACCTTATCATACATTCCACGAAAGCTTGTACCATCGCCAACAAATTTTGAAGCCAGGGTTACGCCTTTGTTCTTGTTTACCCAAGAAACAAAATCACCCATGATATCAACACATATTCCGGTTAATTTACCATCACTCTTATAAACAAAACTAGGTGTTTCAACATATGCTAAAGAGATCGTGCCTTTGCCTGCTCCTTTAACTTGGGCCCAAGAATCTCCTGTATGCCCTTGTGCTAACAGCCCTAATGAAGTACATATGCTTCCGATAAATAGTAATATTCTTTTCATCTGTTAATAATTTTTTGTTTTAGGTCAGATGGAATATCCATGCTTTATTATAATCCCTGTGGGTACACAAGTGCTTGGATATTTCATGGATAAAATTTTCCATGAGTTTACACAATTGATTTTTCAATTATGAGAATGAAGTAATATTGATGTGCCTTTTTTTGTGGAATTGTAGAATATCTACCACATAATTTTTTCTTTGCTTAAGAATGCGGCAATTCCCTTTTTACAATCATCACTTGCCCGGACTTCTGCATTTTTTTGCGCAGCAAAATCCAATGCATCTTCCAATTTCATGGATTGGATTTCCGAAATCGTTTGCTTTGTTACTTTCATTGAATTACCGGAATTGCCCGAGATCAATTTCTCAGCAAACATTAAAACATCAGATTCAATTTGTTGAGTATTGCTGATAAAATTAATCACTCCCATTTGTTTTGTTTCTTCCGCAGTGTAGAGATCACCGGTCAACAATAATTCTTTACCAATTCTCTCCCCTACCTTTCGTAACAAAAACACCATCACAATAGCGGGGATAAATCCAATCTTTACTTCTGTATAGCCAAACTTTGCTTCCGGTATACTGAATACAAAATCACAGACCGCAGCAAGTCCACATCCCCCTGCAATGGCATGTCCTTCCACCTGGGCGATGACAACCTTGTTGGCCATGTAAATAGAAAGGAACAATTCCTTTAAGTGTGATGAGTCTGCCAAATTCTCTTCGAAAGAATTTTGTTGAAGTTGTTGGAGATACGCGAGATCTGCACCAGCACAAAAGGATTCTCCATTCGCTTTTAATACAATTACTTTCACCCTCTCATCACTTTCTGCTTTTGCGAAAGCAGCTTTCAACTCCGTTACCATTTCAAAACTCAATGCATTTCGTTTGTCAGGCCGATTGAGGGTAATGAAACCAATTCGATCCGAAACACTATATTCTACCATGCTCATCTTTTTATAATTTACGTTCCAAAACAAAGGCACCATCCATACGTGTGTTATGAACAGTTAACCCCAATTTATCTGCTTGTGAAGTTAGCTTATTTGCAAGATAGGAACTATTACTGCTGTCGATAATAATGGTTTTTGGTGGCAAAGAAAGTTCTTCCAGGGAAAACAGTGCATTGTTTGAAACCACTACAAATTCAAAATTTCCGTTAACCGGCAACTCGTGGTTCTTCTCTTTTATCCACAATAGTGAAACGGTGTTTCTTTTTATGGCCTTGCATCCCTTAAATTCTTTACAAAAAGAAATTCGATCCTCCATTAAAATTCTATTTACAGAAGACACCAACCGATTTGGACGAATATGAAAACGAATGGATTCCCGATCGCGCACAAGCGCACTATCCAAAAACGTATAAACCGTTCCCTGCTCAAAAATATCGATGGCACTATGCCCAGAAATATTATAAACGGTTAATTTCTGGACAGCGGATTTTTCCAGTAGGTGGTTTCCTTGTTGAAACGATAAAAGTGTAACCAGTAAAAATCCTCCAACCAAAAACCGGAACCTTCTAAATTCAAACAAACAAATTAGTGATAGGAGGGTCAGGATTATCAACCAACATTGAAAAGTAGTGAGGTAAACATCGTTAATCAAACTGTAGGGAAACGATTCAATAAAAAACACACTTCCATTTAATGCCTTCACAATCCAGCTTAAACAAAAACCCAATCCACTTGCAATGGCGGTTGAAAAGCTAAACATCAACACCGCCAATCCACCTATTAAAATTATAAATGCGCAAGGGATGATAAATAGATTGGAGAATAAAAAATAAACCGGGAATTGATGGAAGTACAACAATCCCAATGAGAAGGTAGCAATTTGTGCTGCGATGGAAACAGATGTCAATTCCCAAATTTTATTTACCAAAAAATAGCGAGACGTAAATGCCCTGTTCAGGATCGGTTGAAAATAGACAATACCCAAAACAGCCAAATACGAAAGCTGAAAACCTACCGCCATTATTAAGTAAGGATTGTATAACAAAAGACAGCAAGCAGAAATGGCCAGCGTATTATAAATATTCGAACGGTGCTGAAATGGAACTGCAAGGGCAACAAATGTAAACATGGTGACAGCCCGAAGGACAGAAGGCGATAAACCGGTTATCAGCGCGTATGCCCACAAAACAAATACACCTACAATCGCCCCAACGATTTTTCCTTTGCGTGAATTTCCAATCGGGCGCAATACCAGTAAGACGATCCAATAAATAATCCCAACATGCAAACCGGATACAGCCAACACATGCATTCCCCCCGAAGCAGAGTAGGCATTCACTAATTCATTGTCGAGCCCATCTTTTATTCCAAGCACCAAACCCAAAACAATTGCTTGCTCCTGTTTTCCGTCAATGTATTGCTTCAATGTATTGGCTGCCCACTCCCGTGCAATAAAAGCAAATTGCAAAATCTTATAAGGAGGATCCGATCGCACCCACTGAACTTCACCTTCCCGCAAATAATGCTGGTGGTAAATATTCTGATATGAGAGATACCGTTGATAATCAAACTCATGCGGATTTCCGGGAGGGCTCACGCGTTGTGGCGCACCTGTAATCAACAGTATATCCCCATACTGAAACGGTTTTTCGAAATCAGCTTTCGATAGATAAAGAATAATTTTTGCATCAGCACGCTTCCATGAATTCGCAAAACACAAGTGCATTTTTGCTTCTACTTTCCAGGTGTTTTCTTTTTCCTGAGCGTGTGATACAACAACTGCCTTATAATAATGTATTGGATCTTTCTCGTAAAGTAGATTATAAGGATTGTTTCGTTCAGTCATGTAAAATAAATGAACATATCCGATCAGAAAAATCATGGTCAACCCAACACTACCCGTCCATACGGAAACATGTTGGATTTTTTTTCGAAGGAAATAAAGAATCACGAATGCAAACGATAAAAAAATCAAGAGAATGATTGCTCGCTTATTGGAGAGGAGATCAGGAAAATAAATTCCTGCCAAAACCCCCGCGATCAGTACTGCGACAATTCTAACAAACGGATATGGAACCCATTGGAACATACACTTAAGGCTAACATAAAAAACAACAAAGACTAACTATGCTTGTTGTACACTTCAATAATGTCGCGCACCAACTTGTGGCGCACAACATCCTTATCGGTCAATTCAACAAACCCAATACCTTTCACATCTTTTAAAATATTGATTGATTCAATCAACCCCGACTTCTGTCTCACATGCAAATCTGTTTGTGATGAATCGCCAGAGATAATCATCTTGGATTCCGGCCCCATGCGTGTGAGAAACATTTTCATTTGCATGGGCGTGGTGTTCTGTGCTTCATCCAAAAGAATAAAAGCATTGTTCAAGGTACGGCCACGCATATATGCCAAAGGAGCGATCTCAATTACCTCCCGCTCCATAAAATACTTGAGCTTTTCAAATGTTAGCATATCCCCCAATGCATCATAGATGGGGCGTAAATACGGATCTATTTTCTCTTTTAAATCACCAGGAAGAAAACCAAGGTTCTCCCCTGCTTCAACGGCCGGTCGTGTTATGATTAACTTGTGAACTTCCTTGTTTTTCAAAGCACGCACTGCAAGGGCTACGGAAATGTAGGTCTTGCCTGTGCCGGCTGGACCGAGTGCAAAAACCAAATCATTATCCTTTACAGCTGCTACCAATTTCTTTTGGTTGGCGGTCTTGGGTTTAATCGGAACACCTTTCGTTCCGTAAAGGATGATCTCTTTATCATTCTCCAGTGGCCCAAGTCCTTCATTCGAAACCAGTGCATTCACATTGTCGGTGGTAATCCTTCCATACTGATGGTAGTGATCAATCAACGATTGCAACACCTCACTTATCTGAGTGGTTTCGGCATCACTTCCCTGAATAAAAATTTCATTCCCCCGCGATACTATTTTACTCTTTGGAAAAGCAGCCGCAAGCGAATCAATGTTTTTGTTTTCAACTCCCAAAAAATCAGCGAGAGGAATATTTTCTATGGTTACAACGCGTTCTATCAAATGAATTCGTGTTTGTCGTTCAGTTTTGTTCTCTAAAAGTAGTTACTTTGGAAGTACAAAACCAAGAATTAACTCCCGCAACTTCGTCAATGGCCATTGTTACCCTTTTAACCGATTCCGGAGAGACCGATCACTATGTGGCGGCTATAAAAGCGGCAATCATCAGGGTTAACCCCGGGGTCAGTATCGTTGATATCAGCCATCGCATTCCGCCTTGCGATATCGGGCAAGCAGCCTTTGTTTTGAGGAATGTGTTTCGGGATTTCCCCAAAGGAACGGTACACCTCGTGGGTGTGAATGCCACGGGCAACCGCGATGATGCTTTTATCGTGTTGAAACTGGAAGATCATTTTTTTGTGGGGACCGACAATGGTCTTTTGGGTTTGATCAGTGAAAAGCAACACCAACAATTAGCGATCTTAAATACCATTAACCCTATACTCACTACCTTCCCGGAAAAAGATATCCTCGCCCCAACTGCGGCAAAATTGGCCAGTGGTATTTCCATTACAGATTTGGGCAAACCAATGGAGCAATTCAAAAAGATGATCGACCGCCAGGTGAAGGCTACTAAAAAACAAATTGCCGGCCATGTGATCCATGTGGATGTATTTGGAAACCTGCTCACTAATATCCCCAAAGAGGCCTTTGACATCCTGAACCAGGAACGTGGTTTTACAATTCAGTTTGGAAGTGAAAAATTCAGGACCATACACAAACATTATCACCAATCGGATGAAGGTGATTGTTTTATCGTTTTCAACAATTTGAAACTTTTGGAAATCGGGATCAATAAAGGCAATGCCTCCGAACTTTTTGGTCTAGGATATGATAGTATGGTGAATATTACTTTCGATGAGAACTAAAAATCTGGATACTGGCCACTGGGATACTAGATACTCAAGACTAATAACTCAAGACTGAAAAGATGTTAATAAGGATTGTACGGATGCATTTCACCAAGGCTGGTGTAGCGGAGTTTTTGGAGATATTCAATACTAATAAGGAAGCCATCCGGAATTTTGAAGGCTGTACCCACCTTCAACTCCTATGTGATAAGGATGATCCAACGGTGTATACAACCCTTAGCCATTGGGAATCTGGAGAAAACCTTGAGAATTATCGCAAATCGGAGTTGTTTGGCAAGGTTTGGGGACGCGTGAAGCGCTTACTTTCGGAGCGTACGATTGCTTTTTCTTTGGAGAAATATATTGAGCTGTAATTGGCTAAAAAATAAAGAATGTTCATATTTGCAGCCCAGTTACAAAAAATGCCTGAGTGGCGGAACTGGTAGACGCGCACGACTCAAAATCGTGTACCGTAAGGTGTGCCGGTTCGATTCCGGCCTCAGGTACCCAACCGGACAAATCAGAATTATTTTTTGATTGTCCGGTTTTTTTATGCTTCAAACCTTTTGAAAATGAGTGTGTTAACTGTAGGATGGTGTTGACTTTCAAGGTTCGATAATTGCCTTTTTCCCGATCATAAAGGATTCCGTTAGGAAACAACAATTCTTGCAGCTTTACCTTCTCATCATACTTATCAGAAACCCACAATGTGCTAAGATTTGAGCATATTTTTAGTGAGTGATCGATGAACTTTTCAGGGTTCGATAATTTTTTTTTCACATTGTCCAAAGAAGCTTTGAGTGATGCAATTTCATCTTTGAGTTTAGCGCTCACCCGTTCGAATAATTCCTCCTTGATTTCGTCAAAGGCATGCCGCTCTTCCAATGTTTCCAACTTTTTCGTGAGTTCTGTCAGCCGTTTCTGGCAATCAGATCGCAACGACTCATTTGAATTGGTTAGATGTTCATAGGTAAATAGAAGTTGCTCCTTGAGGAGTCGAGTTAGACTCTTATCTACTTCATATTGTTTCAGGAACTCAGTATAGAGTTGGTGCATGGTTTTAACACTCCTGTTACATTTGCACCCGATCTTATTGCACTTGTAGTAATAGAGGTTTTTCTTCTTGACGATATAACCTGTGAAGGGAGTTCCACATACACTGCACTTCACATAGTTCTTCAGCGGAATATTGATATTCTTTTGTTCTTGCTTGTACCCAAACCTGTTTTTCTTCAATGCTTCGTTTACCCTTAGAAAAAGGTCCTCCGATACCAAGGCTTCATGCTTGCCTTTCACAAGCTTTCCTTCCAGAAAATTATGAGATAGATAACCACAATAAAATGGATTTCTAAAACGATCCGATAGGCGCTTTCTACTTATTGGCAAACCTTGTCTGGTGAGTGTACTGGCAATATCGTCATTGCTCATTCCCCTTGCCTTCAATTCAAATGCTTTTCTTAAAAGGCGACCGTTTTTGTTGATGACAATCTTATGTGGTTTAGTCGATCGATCATACTCATAGCCTAAGGGGGCAACCCCGGTCCACTCACCTCTCAATAGTTTTTCCCGCATGCCATCCATACATTTCTCCTTTCTCAGGTCGTTATCATATTTACTAAAGATAAATTGGATGTTTTGTTGTAATACCCCGGAGTGGGTTGACACATCGATAGGTTGGGTCACCGATACAATCGAAATGCCTCTCTTTTTCAATTCCGATGAAATGAAAATGGCGTTGTCGCCAGTCCGGCTAAACCTGTCCAGGCTATTACCTCAGTTATTTTTTACTTACTGCTGCTTTCATTCTTAAAATTTTACACCAATATATAAATTTGGTTCAAACAGAAAGTAATTTCTCCATTTATCATCAAGCTCTTTAAAAGGTTGGGGAGTATTGGTATCTATTGGCCAATACTGACAATGGATTTGTGGTTCTAAAAACATTCTTCCTTTGAAAAACGTAATATGGTATCCGAGGTGATAGGATGTATATAATTTGAATCCATTGCCAACTTTGTTTTTATTTTCATCCAAGTATGTTTTTAGTTGTGGTAAAATTTCAACTGTTGCAAATAACCCCTTCCATAACATGCGCTGATAAGTAAACCCTAAGCCTGTATGTCGAACATAACCCGGATAAAACTCAGTTTGGGATTCTATTTTTTCCAAAAGCCCGTCCCACCAAAGAATTCCCATTGGTTGAAATAAACGCCAGGTGGCAACCTTTACACCTACTATATTTTTAGAATCTAAATTATATTTAAAATGAAGCTCATACATTTGAACATTGGTTTTTCCTTTTTCAAAGTTTGCAAAACTCAACCAAGGTGAGCTTACTCGGAATTTATAGTCGGAAACGGACTCTCTATTGGAAACTATTGAAGATGGTTCTGAATTTTGACAAAATGCTTGTGCAACAAGCAGTGAAAGCAAAAATAACGTTGAAATTCCTTTATTTATCATAGCGCAATTTTTAATTAGACATTTTATTATGTAAAATTAAAGGCTATGACAGTTCATTTCATTGACGATCGTCAAGAAAGTCAGAGATCATTTATTTTTTGAAGATACGTTTACGAATTCTGCTTAAAGTTTCAGCGCTTACTCCCAGATAGCTTGCTAAATGGTATTGGGGAACTCTGTTAATTAAATCCGGTCTGTTCTCAAGTAAATCCAGATAGCGTTCCTCTGGTTTTTGTGTTATAAATTTTGCTATCATATCTTGATACTCTCCTAATTGGTTTTCCATTCCGTCACGACTAAGGGATTCAAAGTTCGGATACTTTTTATAAAGTTCCAGTTCTTTTTCAATGGATATTATAGCTAATTTAGATTCCTCCAGGCACTCAAAATAATAACTTGAAGCTACTTTTTTCGATGCACTTGTAAATGATGATATTCCTTGACCATCAGTGTAGAAAGCTGTTGTTTTATCAACACCATCTATAATTTGATATTGTCTTACACAACCATTGATTAGGAAGTAACAATCGTGAACTAATTGTCCTTCTTTAATAAGGTGATGGCTTTTTGGAAAATTCCCAATTCGAATCGCTTCAATAATCTCCTTTGCCTCCTCAGGTGCAACCACTCTCTTTTCAGAAATGCAAGTCATCATTTCTTCAGCTGATTTATTTAGTTCGTTGTTCAATTTATCGCTCTTCTTCATTATACATTTTAGTAATAATATTTTGCGGGAATGTTCTTCTAAGCTTGCCCCTAACGATTTTGTATGCGTATTCCTATATTTCTATTATATAATACGAGTCAAAAACGCTCTATTCAACCTTAAAAGCAAGAAAATGGTTGCATTTAAAAAGTGCACCTTTCTTTCAGCGCACTACCCCTAGCTTGCTTTAATCACATTTCGTTTCTTTACTTTGATTCCGATTCCAAGCGTCAAAAATCCAGAACTCATTTCTCCCATTTCTTTAGTCGGTCAAGATATAAATATGATTCAACAAATTTTCTATGTTCAGGACTTGTCATTTTTTCAAGCAATTGTAATGCAGAAATGTAGCTCGCTAAATTTCCGTTTGAGGAAATGAATTTTCCGTCTTCTACATAAAATAACATGATAGTCCGTAAAGATACCTAACTGACAGAAGCTGTCTAAGCTATTGGTGACCTTGTTTGAAAAAAACAAGTGTTATGAATCTAATAGAGTTTATGAAGCATTTCCCCAACGAGGAATCATGCCGGGTACATTT
>JBGTGG010000182.1:0-6132 GCA_041746855.1 Cyclobacteriaceae bacterium
TGAATAGCGCCATCGTTGTTTGGATTTTGAATATAGACCCCAAACAATTCCGTATCGGTAATTTCTTGAGAGTGTAAATCGCCAATCACCAACTCAATTCCCAATGGAGTAGCGCGCGTTTTTAAAATATCTAAGGTTTGTGGAAATACGGATTGATCCACAAAAAACTTATTCGCATTTTTCTTTTCGCCTTTGCGCGATCCATGCAACATGTTCATAGCTTCCGCGGCTGCGGTACCTTCATCCAATAAAGATGCATTGGCGATGGTCATTCCCGTAAGGTCGATGATCATAGTTTGGAAATTGATCAACGCTTCTAATCTGCCTTGTGCAATTTCTGCTTGATATGGAGTGTAGGCTGTATACCATCCGGGATTTTCTAAAATATTTCGCAGGATCACACCGGGTGTGATACAATTATAATAGCCTGTTCCGATGTATGATTTCGCAATTTTGTTTTGCGACATTAATGTTTTGAATGTTTTTAAGAAATCATATTCTGATTGTGCATCAGGAAGGCTCAATAATTTTTTTAATCGGATGTTCGCAGGGATTGTTTCGCTGATCAGATCGTCTAATGATTTTGCTTTAATCAGCGCTAGCATGTCCTCGATTTGTTGTTGATCGGGGCTATTATGACGGGATTCGAATTTTTCGGAGTACTGTGGATCGATTTGCATGAATTTCTATAAAATTTCAAGGTTTTTAAGCCAGTTCAAGCAGATCGGTGACAACACCGACCGCATGTAGATGTGGTTTGGCGCCACAAATGTAAAATATATTTTTATCCTTCATAGGCTGTGATGGAAGAGATAAGCCGATCCTGTAATTTCTATTCAAACGTTAAACACTTTATACTTTGTCGCTACTAGTAACACCTTATATTTGAAGCCTTAATTATTAATCAACTACAGTATGAAGAAGAATTTACTACTTATTGCCACACTGTTTTTTGGAGTAGCTGCATTTGCGCAGAATCCCGAAATCCAGAAGTATGGCAACCTGATCACTCAGGAAGACTTAAAATCGGATTTATCGATCTTGGCTTCTGACGCCATGGAAGGTCGCGAAACTGGTAAACGCGGCCAGAAAATGGCAGCTGCTTTCATTAAAGCGCATTTTGAAGAGTTGGGATTGGCAGGGCCTGTAAAAGGCGACTATTATCAGCCCGTTAATTTGTATACTGAAGTCCCAGGCGATATTTATGTAAAGGCAGGTGCCAATACCTTTAGGAATTTTGGTGAGGTTATCTTTTTTGGTTCCGGTAGCAGTGCTGGTGAAGTATCGGTTCCCTTGGTTTTTATAGGAAATGGAACAGAGGCAGATTTTGAAGGCATTGATGTAAAAGATAAGGCCGTTGCTATTTTTGCGGAAGGCATGCGTCTCAATAACAATACAGCAGTAAAGATGGCCAAAGATAAAGGCGCCAAACTTATTGTGGTATGCAACACCAAAACAAACGAGGATTTTCAGGAATTGGCGGGCCAGTTCAAAGGATACTTGAGCGGTGGCCGCTTGAGTGTCGACAAGCCTGAATCAAAAGAGGTAAACGGAATGCTTTTCGTTTCACCAGCAGCACTTGAAAAAATGACGGGTACTACGATTGACAAATTGCGTGCAGCTGCTGCCGCTACTGGCAAGAAAGGTGTTAAAAAAATCAAGCCTACTACTATCCAATATAAAGTGTCCAACGATTTGAAGGTTGTGAAATCAGAAAACGTATTGGGATACATGGAAGGAACGGATAAAAAAGACGAAGTGGTGATCATCACGTCACACTATGACCACATCGGCAAACGTGATAGTGGTGAAGGTGATTTGATCAACAACGGTGCGGATGATGATGGATCGGGAACGGTTGCCGTGATGGCTATTGCAAAAGCGTTTGCACAAGCAAAAGCGGATGGCAAAGGCCCACGCAGAAGTATTTTATTCATGACCGTAACGGGTGAAGAAAAAGGATTGTTGGGTTCGGATTACTACTCTAAAAACCCCATTTTTCCATTGGCCAATACCGTTGTTGATTTAAACATCGATATGGTAGGCAGAACCGATCCTGCTCACGAGGGTAAGAAGCCGTACGTGTATGTAATTGGATCAGACCGTTTATCATCAGAATTGCATACGCTTAGTGAGTCGATTAATAAGGAATACACAAAACTTGATTTTGATTATTTGTACAATGCAGAAGATCATCCGGATCGGATTTACTACCGCTCTGATCACTGGAACTTTGCGAAGAATGATATTCCGATTATTTTCTATTTCGATGGTATCCATGCCGATTACCACAAGCCAAGTGACGAAGTAGATAAAATTGAATTTGATAATCTTCAGAAGCGTGCACAGGTTGTGTTTTATACCGCCTGGGAATTAGCGAATCGGGATAGGCGTATTGAAGCGGATTTGAAGAAGTAATTGTTTTTATAAGGTATAAAAGAAAGGCTGCCGGAAGGTGGCCTTTTTATTTTAGGGTTATCTCTTAGAGGTCGAGCAGTCCAAAGGTTTCATTGTAAGATATATTTAAATCAATGAACTGAAATTTTGGAGCTGCTTCTTGTTTAAGGATGTTGTAAATTTTCAGACTTTCTGTGTCTGAGGATAAATAAAACTCTACATTTTTCTCACAATCAGCTTGAGCAAAGAGCTTGGTATCGTTCGGAATAATGTTTCGCTCTTTAATCTTAAGCTTCTCTCTTTTTTGAAAAACTACTTTTGCAAATTCTCCAGTCCGTTTTGAGTGATCTAAATTAAAAGGGACAATTTGTAAATTCCTTAATGGAAGTTCATGGACATCTCCACCCACACAATATTCTGCAATACTGATAGTTGAAATCATCATTACAATTTCTTTCTGTAAGAAATAACGAAAATAGGCATCTGCATTTTTAAAAAGTGGGTCACCATCATTGAGGAAACGGAGAAAAAAGCTAGTATCAAGGAGTACTGCACTATGCGTCATAGCCACCTCTAATCTCGTTTAGCCAATTGTCAGAGTTGATATTTCCAAGCCAGGATTTTTTTGCTTTAGCTCTTAAAGCTTTTAAATACTGTTCATCATATTTTGGTTGATAATCAACTAACTCTATAAATTTAAGAGTTGTTGTGTCAATCTCACCTGTTTCAGAATGTTGTTTACCGGTTGCTCGAATTCCAAATGTTTTATAAAGCAGGTTTTCATCATACTGTTCTAAAAAGCTTATGGGTGTGTGAATTCTAACGGATCCAAGTTCTTCAGTATAAACATGAATGTTTGCTTTGTCCTTACCTCCTGCATTTGTGACTTTCCCATAAAAATAAAATTCAGCGTCTGCCCAAATTGCTTCTGTTCTATAGTATCTGGTGGTCTTGTCAAGTTTTATTTCATTCGTATTAACAAGCGAAGTTTTAATGCTAAAAAAATAGTTGCGTTTAGTTGCAATGTCTTGGATATTTTCAAATGCTTTTGCTGTGCTTAAGTCAAGAAAATCAATATTCTGAACTTGTGTTATTTGCCCAATAATTGCATTAAAGCCAATAATATACTGAATAGAAGTTTTTAGTATATGTATAACAGAGCCTTCCTCAATTTTGTAACTAATGTTTGGTCTGTCTCTTTTGTCTCCAGGGTATAATAAATGCTCGGCATTTTCGAGAATAGAAATTATCTCGCGGATGTCATAATTGTCAGGTGACAGATCAAGATTTCCCTTTGAACCTGAAATTCTTATCTCTAAAAAACCAATTTTCTCCACATCACAAATGTAACAATTTAAAATCGCATTTTTAGTTTCACCTGAATATATGGAATTGTTATAGATGTTAGGAATTTTGAAACTGCACTACCGAACAATTTTAAAACCAATGTATCCGTTTTTGGTCGCCATGTAGGTACTCAACCAAATAGGCAACATCATTTCGGTGCTACGTGAATGAGTAATACCCCCCAGGTCAATAATATCCTTCCAGCCAAACTGTAGAAGAATTTTTTCAACTTCCTTTTTCGCTTCGTCATTGTTTCCTGCCATAAACATGGTGGCCGCTCCGCCACACTTTGCTGCTTCTACCATTACTTCGCAGTTGACGATGTTCAGTGATTTTACAACATGGGTTTTCGGAAGCAGTTGTTGAATCGCTTCCCCCAACGAATAGGTGTTGGAAAGTTCCGGTAGTAAGGATGGAGGCATTCCTTTCGAAAAATCCAGCGGGTTGCTAATGTCAATAAGGGTTTTTCCGATTAGTTTTTCTTCACCCGCCATTTTTATTGCCTCCAGCGAATGCTCGCCTTTGGTGCAATTAAAAATCACTTCACCAAATGATGCGGCATCAGCAAATGTTCCTTGTGTTGCTTTTACACCATTGGCTTCAACCCATTCTGTTGCTTTGGGGTGAGTGCTTGTTCTGGATCCCATTTTTACTTCGTAGCCTAACGCGATAAGTTTTGAACCGATGGTATTTCCTACCATCCCTGTTCCCAATATTCCGATTTTTTTCATTTCACTTTTTGTTTAGTGTGACACATTTATAATTCTCCTCCCATGCGGAAGTATTATTTTTATACTATACTTTTTTCAGTAGCAATAGTAAATACTGTAAATTCGACCTGCAATACCTGTTAAAGTTGACAGGTGTAGAAAACAACACAGCGATGATCGTAAAAGGAAAAAATATGGTATTTGAGTTGGACGGCAAACCCTATCATTGTGCCCTGGACATTACCATGCACTTTATTGGCGGCAAATGGAAAACCGTTGTGCTTTGGTATTTGAAAAATGAAACCCTGCGTTTTACAGAATTGAAAAAGCGGATCCCGGATATAACTGAAAAAATGCTGAGCATTCAGCTTCGCGCCCTGGAAGCAGATGGATTGATCGTCCGCAAAGTCCACGGGACAAAACCTCCTGTGAAAGTAGAGTATACGTTAACGGAATTTGGAAGGTCGTTGATACCCGCACTTAATGCAATTGCCAAATGGGGTAGGGAGTTGGGGGAGAGTAAAGGGAAGAAAGTGATGTTGGAATAATAGAGTGGGAAATCTAAAATGTCGGGTCGAAAGACCCGACAACACTGAGAAGACCGTAACAGAGAAATGTTGGGCTAATGTTCAAAATGGATTTTCATTCCTTCATGAGAAGCGGTAAATCCTAGTCTTTCGTAAAAGCGAATCGCATCCGGTCGTTGCTTGTCGGTGGTGAGCTGTAGCAGATGGGCATTTCTTTCTTTCGCTCTTTTAATCGCCCACTCAAATATTTTTTGTCCGAGTCCTTCGCCACGCAAATCTTCACGAACTCTTACAGCTTCGATTTGTGTGCGTATTCCTCCCTGATAAGTAAGGTATTGGATAAAACTCAATTGCAAAGTACCAACAATTTCTGCCTGATCATTTTCGACAACAATTAATTCCTGATTTGGGTCTGCATTAATGTTATCAAAGGCTTCATAATATTTTTCCGGTAACGGATCTTCATAGCGTTCACGTAATTGCCCCAGTTTGTCGTCTGCCAACAATTGCATGATGAATGGAATGTCTTTTCGTAGGGCTTTGCGGAAGTTCATATTTCCTGTGTTGACTATTTACTTTGTTACCACTTTTCCTTTTGCAAATCGGGCCAAATGTATTCATCGTAAATTGCTTTGATGGAGTTGCGCTGTCCATCAGGTAATTCAGGAAATGTAGCTGCCTGTAAGTTTAATCCGACTTGTTCGCGGTTGGAAGCCCCCGGAATCACGCAGCTCACTTCATCAAACATTAAAATCCAGCGTAGTGCAACAGCCGCCAGATTGGTATCTGTTGGAAATAGTTTTTTTAATTCTTCCACTGCTGCCAAACCTTTTTCATATGGAACCCCGGAGAAGGTTTCTCCTTTATCGAAGGCTTCGCCTTTGCGGTTGAAGGTGCGGTGATCGTCTTTTCCGAATTCAGTACTTGCTGAAAATTTTCCACTTAGAAGTCCGCTGGCGAGAGGCACACGCGCTATGATGCCAATGTTTTTCTTTTTAGCTTCTGCAAAGAAATCTTCGGCAGGGCGTTGCCGGAACATATTAAAAATAATCTGTACCGTTGTTACATTGTCATGCTGAATTGCGCGTAACGCTTCTTCCACGCGCTCAACACTCACACCCAGATGTTGAATTTTTCCTTCTTGTTTTAAT
>JBGTGG010000183.1:0-3000 GCA_041746855.1 Cyclobacteriaceae bacterium
GTGTCAGAAATTCAAGTGAACAAGAATGATTTGATATTAAAAACACTTTATAGTTCAAGTGAATGGACAGCCATACCGGACGATATTAAAAAAAGGTTGAACCAGAAAGAATCAGCATTTTTGACAAAATATAGAAATTCCGATATTGAGGTTATCAGTTTCAAATTAATAACAAATTCAGAATATGAATCACTGTTGTTTTACAGCTATCAAGGTGAGTTCATATCTGTTATTGCAAAATCTACTAGAATAGGAGATTTAAAATACTTATCTGTTTCCTCAATTACAGGAAATATTTATTTTGATTTTTTTGTAAATAATGAAGGTAAGATGGGTAGATTTAAAGTTCATAATAATATTTCTTTTGAGAATAGCATTAAAAGGGGTAATTCATATATGAGAACAGAAGAAACATGCCCAGAGACCAGTGGTTCATTTGGAGAATGTATGATCTGTGCAATAGATGAATGCACTGAGGATTGGGTGTGTGCCGTCGTATGTTCAGTAATGTCCCCTTCCTGTCTAGCAGGATTTGCTCTAGCTTGTTTAACGGGTGACTATGAAGCTCCTCCAAATCCATAAACGTAAAATAGAAAATAGAAAATAGTTTGATCGCCCAAAATTCATTTCGTTTTATTGAGACTAAACATAATCACTAAATATAAACTCTACTCTTATGAAAAAATTATTAACTATTTACAATTACTTGCAACTTGTTTTTGCTATTGGTATTGTCATTGTTGGTGCATATTTATTTGTTTTTGCACAAAATAAATTAACAGGGAAAAGCCTTTTAGTGGCCGGTTTGGTCGGACACTTATACTTCTTTTTAAAATATTATTTTTACGAGATGAAATTAAACAGAAAACAGTGATTTAGGCTCATTCAGTCAATTCTCAAAAAAATCATCAGAATTTTTTTGGGAATTGACTTGACTAGGAATTAACCCTCCTTAAATTCTCAAATCAACTAATCAACAAATTAGTAATCGAGTTCTCCCAGAAACTCCGCATTCTCCAACACATAAATCATTTGATCTGGATTTTTGTCATTGAGCTTAAGGGTGCCGTGTATTTCTACTGGTTTTTCTGTGTAGGTAATTTCTTTTTTAAGAAAAACTTCTACTACTGATTCAGGCCCACCGACACCGCAAAAGAAACAAGCGTTCAGTGGGAGCGAAGTGAGGATGAAATGTTTCCCTTTTATCCCATCGGTAAATGGAACCATGTATCCCGGTAAGGTTACTGATTTTCCAGCCAACGATTTAGTGGCAGTACTAAATACGGGTTTGTCAAATTCCCCGAGTTTGTCTGTGCCTTTAACAAAAGAGATGTCGTACAGTTTCGGCCAGATCAACGATGGGAATCCTGAATATTTGTTTTTTGATTGTGCCTGTGAACCAAGCACAATCAAAAAACAACACCCTATTGTTAACAAGAATTTTTTCATGTGTTACTTTATTTTAGTGGACACATGGAATCGCATGCTCAACTTGAATTCTATTGGCGAATGCATTGGATGAGGATTTCACGATGCTACTTCTTCTGTGAATGCTTCAATCGGCAAACAGCTGCACATTAAATTCCGATCACCATACGCATCGTCAATTCTGGAAACAGTAGGCCAGAATTTTGCACTCTTAACATACGGCAATGGATACGCTGCTCGTTGACGCGAGTAGGCGTGCTCCCATACATCAGCAGTAATAACAGATGCAGTATGGGGTGCATTTTTCAACACGTTATCTTCTTTGTCAGCGATTCCGTTTTCTACTTCTTTGATTTCATTTCTGATTTCAAGCAAGGCATCACAAAAGCGATCAAGCTCATCTTTGGTTTCACTCTCGGTTGGCTCGATCATTAATGTTCCGGCCACCGGGAAAGAAACAGTAGGTGCGTGAAATCCATAATCCATCAGACGCTTCGCGATGTCAACAACTTCGATACCGAATTTTTTAAATTCTCTACAGTCCACAATCATTTCGTGTGCACAACGACCATTCGCACCCGTGTACAAAATTTTGTATCCTGTGCTTAATCTTTCTTTCACATAATTCGCATTGAGGATAGCAAGCTTGGTTGCGTTCGTCAACCCTTCGCTTCCCATCATGGCGATGTATGCATACGAGATTGCAAGGATGCTGGCGCTTCCCCACGGTGCGGAAGATACTGCTGTGATTGCATTTTCTCCACCAGTTCTTACCAATGGATGTCCCGGAAGGAAAGGTTTTAATTTATCATTCACACAGATGGGTCCCATGCCCGGGCCACCACCACCGTGTGGAATACAAAAAGTTTTATGAAGATTTAAGTGACAAACATCAGCACCGATATTGGCAGGAGAAGTTAATCCAACTTGCGCGTTCATATTCGCACCGTCCATGTAGACAAGTCCACCGTTGGCGTGAATGGTTTCACAGATTTCAATGATGGATTCTTCGAACACTCCGTGTGTTGATGGATAGGTGACCATCAAACAAGAAAGTTTGTCTTTGTATTGTGTTGCTTTTGCTTTTAGATCAGCAACATCAATTTTTCCATGCTCATCTGATTTCACAACCACCACATTCATTCCGGCAAGCACTGCACTTGCTGGATTGGTGCCGTGTGCAGATGCAGGAATAAGGGAAACATTTCGATGACCTTCATTTCTGTTTTCGTGATACGCACGAATGACCATCAATCCGGCATACTCGCCTTGCGCACCACTGTTGGGTTGAAGTGAGACACCAGTGAAGCCGGTAATTTCTTTCAGCCAGTTTTCAAGGTTGGTGATCATTCCTTGATAGCCGATTGTTTGATCTGCTGGCGCGAATGGATGAATGCCACCAAGTTCCGGCCACGTCACAGGAATCATTTCCGTAGTGGCGTTTAATTTCATCGTACATGATCCCAATGAGATCATGGAATGCACCATTGATAAATCTTTGTTTTCTAATTTTTTGATGTAACGCAACATCTCGTGCTCCGAATGATTGGAGCTGAAGATTGGATGCGTCAT
>JBGTGG010000184.1:0-3423 GCA_041746855.1 Cyclobacteriaceae bacterium
ACTTCCATCCAGTCCACGGATTCGGGAGCAGGATTTCTCATTAAAGCGGATGAATTGATCTTCTTTCATGCAGGTGATCATGCCCAGTGGGGTAATTCTTTCAAAGAAGCATATGAATCGGAGATAAACAAAATTGCACAGATGAATGAGCAGATTGACATCGCGTTTTTACCATCTGGTCCACGCAATTTAACCGAGGGATTTCTGTATGCCATTGAAAAACTAATTCCCAATTATGTGGTTCCCATGCACATGCAAGACGTACCAGAGTTTTCGCGGTATAAAGAAATGATTACGCTTGTAGCTGAGAAATTCCCCAAGCAAAAAATTCTCGATCCTCGGTATGAATGGGAAATGTTTATTTATTCGGATAAGATGCTGCAAAGACTGAAGTAAGCATTTTATTCAACCCATTAACATTTGGTGAAATACAAAATATCACCTTGAATAAATTCGATTTCATAAGCGGAAAACTGGAAATGCCCAGTTACACTAAGTTAATCGGCTATGGCGCGATGACCATTTCGCCTGACTTTGGAGCGCAACTGCCACAACGTAACGTTCGACTATTCAAATTGGCCAAGCCGAAAAAGGGTTCAATTCTTTAGCGGTCGGCTGAACGGTCAGCACCAACAAAATGCTTGTGCAATGGCCGGGTTCGGTGTAGCTATAAAGTTTCAGTTTCAATATTTTATTGACATTTGTCACGTGGGACAGATTAACTTGGTCGCCTTGTCGGCCTCACGGGGCAAAGTATTAAAAGAACGACTGACATTTACGGACGAAACCCAACTGGCCACAACAGCATGTTTCTGCAATGGTGCCGTGACGAGTTGATTTAAAGTTTTATCTTCGTTCAACGTTTGGTTTCGTGGGACAGGACGCGGCTTCGGAAAGGCACCACTGCAGAAACACAAACGTTGGCAACAATTGGGTTGGCTCCGTGGAAAGTGACGTCAAGGATTAATAAGTTCAGGACGACAAAACCAAATGACACTTTTGACATTTCGACTCAGTCAATTCGGTGGCTTAATGACATTAGAGTTCGTCATTCAAAGCAGAGTGTAAGTCTGAGTATCAATTTGAAACCCCATGTCTGTGATAATTGAACAAAAAATCTTTTTAACATTCCTTAGAATATTGTATTTTTATCTCCATGAAAAAGTATGCAGCAATAATCATCTTAACCTGTTTGGTTTTATTATCCTGCGATAAGGAAAATGAAATCAAACCAGAAACTGCTTTCATTAAAGCAAGTGTTAACGGTATAGAAACCGTTTTTAATGTGTTACCGGAAGAGCAACTCAATTACATAGCTATAGGGCAGAACTATTTTGCTATTACTCTTTATAAGGGTGAGCCATCCTACGAAACTTGGGTATTTGTGGTGAGTAATGTTGATATAGATAAAATTAAACTTCCGTTTACAATTAAAGGTCCTAATTCTGATTTTAGTGGTCAATCACCTGAATTTTACACAGCTATTTATGACCCGAATGATGGACCTTATGGAAGAGGAATAGCAGGTGCACGCTCCAACGATAACGAAATTTCAGTAACACTAACCTCTGTTAAAGGTGATGTTATCAAAGGGACTTTTGAAGGTTCTGGGTTTTCGAATGGAGAATTTCAGGCTAAACTGCCAAGATTGAAATTGTAGATTTTTAATTGATTGGTCTTACGCAAACTATTTTTTCAGGTAAGATTATGTCTGTAGGACAACGCAGATAAATTATCACTATTGGGAAGTTTTCAGCCCGCGGACAATTTGGACGGAAAAGGAAAACGAAAGACAAATCAAAATGTTCACGGAGTTGGGTTTATTGACCAGCGACAATAACTCGGACTTTTTATAATTAATGACTGACGATGAAAGACTCGTTAACTTATTAACGGACGAAACCCAACTGTTGCCAACAAAATGTATAAAACATGGCTGGGGTGCAGTGTGAATTTGTAGTTTTAGTTTCTTAATTTCGTTTCGTCACGTGGGACAGGACGCAGCTTCGAAAACCCAGCCACGTTTCATACACAAACGTTGGCAGTAATTTTTGCTGGACAAAGAAGTGCACGAACATTGACGATGAAAAAGTATTTGACTGAGGGACATTTTGGACTGTTGTTTGGAATAACCGCATTTGTCTATTTTTTATACACGGGACTGACTAGAGAAAAAATTGAATCAGAGGACGATTTAACAGAAGTAAATGGAAAGTTTTTGAATTATTCATTCAAGGACAACACGGGACATAAACGACTAGGACATGAATACTACATCTGGATTGATAGTTATCAAAACGCATTTCAAATAAAGGCGGACTATTTAGGAATATTCAAAGGAATAGGATTTATAAATAATGTCAGACCTGGCGACAATATAGAATTTACTATTCCAAAGTTCCTGACTAAGAAATTAAACTCCGGTGAAAATGTATTTGTAACTTCAGTCAAAGTAAAACGATTGACCTATTTAAGCAAGGACAAAACACTCGAAATAGAAAATGAATTAGCGACTTCGTACTCCGACTTCTTTCTTGCAGGAGGATTCCTAATAGTTGGACTGGTTGTTTACATTAGAAAGCGGTGAGCAAAAAGAATATGAAAGAAGGTAAATTATATACGACAACTGAAATAATTTTGATTGTTCTATTCGGACCAGTACTAATTGTAGCCTTAACCTTGAATGACTTTTTTCCTTTTTATGCCGGAGAGGGTTTCAAAAAGAAAGACAAACGAGGAGTTTTTTATTTATTTCTAGGAATCGGACTTTGGATTTTGACTCTTTATATAGTTGCAAAAAGTTTGGAGTAGCAAAAACTACTGCCAACAATAGCTACATCCAATGGCGGGCGAAAGTGTTATAGAAAATATTTATCTTGCTACTACGTTCGGTTTCGGTGGACAGAAACGTTTTCAAAACCGCCACTGGCTGTAGCCGAGCGTTAGCAAACATTGCCTTTGGACAGAAACGACATGGAATTAAAAGGAATTTATAATGTTGACAATAATTCAGATGTTCATCTGATTGAAATACTGTTTGGCGACACACCGAGCAATATTGACGTTGGACAAATTACTCAAGAACTAGAAGGACAGCCACGGGAAAATTGGCAATCACCTTGGGACGAAAAGTACTTGGACGACAATGGAGAAGAAATAATTGGAGACTACTTTGATATACCAGAAGAAGGATCAAAAACAAGACTGCTATTCTTTTTTCACGACCTTAATTTCTCAAAACCACTATTGACACATGATGGACGATTGAATTTGACAGAGCCGATGTCTTGTCCTGAAATAGGTTGACACAAAAGTCAACCAAAATGAATCAATTAGAATTAAAAGAAAGTATCATTGCGGAGTATTTATCCACGGGGTTAAGCTTTCGTAAATTGGGAACTAAACATGGAATCAATTTCCGGA
>JBGTGG010000185.1:0-3090 GCA_041746855.1 Cyclobacteriaceae bacterium
CTTAATCAGTATGCTAAACTTCAAGACAAGCTATTGCAGATTCAACGCTTTGGTATTTATTTCAATGTGATCTTTCTTTTCGTTTCATTTCTATTGGCCGGAAAGATTATGAATAACATAGACATTTTGCTCGATGGGGCACCCTGGTTCTGGATGATACCGGCAGGATTATTCCTTTATTTTATTTCACGCTGGAGTTATGGTCACTATGTTAGAATCACAAAGTCAGCAGAAGATATTTTGAAAGAGTTAGAAGAGTAAATCTTATTCAAACATTTTCCTTCTACTCAACACATACACCGCAAGGAAACCCGTAAAAAACATAATCAACGAATACACAGCTGGAGGTATTGCCATCTCCGGATTGTTCAATAAAAAGCTACTGCTCGCAATGGTAATCGCCAGCGTACCGTTTTGAATTCCGCCTTCGATAGCAACCGCTGCCCGTTGCGGGTGGCTTAGTTTAAACAACCCCGAAAAATAATAGCCGATTACCAAAATGGCCACGTTGATCAACAAGGTGATCAACCCAACCTGTAAGAAAAAATTTTCCAGATTATCACGCTCACTATAATAGACTCCTGCAATAATGATGGTTATAAAAACTGCCGACATAATCTTTACAGGCTTTTCTGAACGGATTGAAAAATCAGGATATTTCCAACGGATCAACATCCCAATCGAAACAGGGATTACTGTGATCGCTAAAATCTGAATCATGGTCTTTGCCACCGGCAATTCTAAATACTTTCCTTCCCCCATAAAATACTCCATCGAATAATTCACCAACAATGGAATTGAAAAAACAGTAATGATACTCGCGATGGCGGTAAGCGTAATCGATAAGGCAACATCGGCACGCGCTAGGTTTGAAATTAAATTGGAGGTAGCGCCACCCGGACAAAAAGAAATGAGCATGACGCCAACCGAGAGTTCGGGCGACTGCGGAAAGATCAACAAGAATAAAAACGCCATTGCAGGAAGAAGTATCAGCTGACAAAACAATCCCACGAAAGTGGCCTTGGGAAATAAGACAACCCGTTTAAAATCTGCAGGGGTTAATGATAGTCCCATGCCCAGCATAATTATGGCGAGGGACAACGGAAGAAAAACTGCGGTTAGAACACTTGACTCCATAGGCTCAGATTTAAGAGCATAAGGTAGAAAAGAAATTTGAATTTAGGCTACCCGTCCGACCGCTTAGGGCAGTCAGACGGGTTAGAAGTTAAACACTACTGCTTGACATCTTTTCGTCTCAGATTAAAAAGCAGACTGCTAATTACAAGAGAAATGGAATAGCTAATCATAAGCATTTGCATCATTGAGCCTTTAATCAGTAAAAAGGTGAGAACAACCGCTACTATTCCAATGGCATTAAGAGTAGTCTTAATAATAAGATCTGAAATCGGAATTTTAACTATCCTATTAAAAGCAAATAGGTATAAAAAGAAAGCGGGTAAGGAAAAAAATGCCCCATACATTAAAAAGAGGAGAAATATTCCAACAGAGTCGTTCATTAATTTAGTTAAAATAAATACATCATAAATAATCATAAGTAAAGGTCCTAGAACTAAAGTTGTAAGCCAATGCTTTACGGGATACTTAAAATGCAGTTCCATGTGATTGAAGAAGGGGCTACACTAAACCTCCACCTTATACAACGCAGCCAATTGCTCTACCGCATAATCAATTTCATCCATCGTGTTGTACTTGCTAAACGAAAAACGAATCGCACCTTTTTCTGAACCCGGATAAATTGTTCCCAACACATGCGATCCTGTTGTTGCGCCACTTGAACACGCACTTCCGCCAGAAGCAGAAATCCCTTTTATATCGAGGTTAAACAACACCATGTCGTTTTCCTCCGATTCAGGAAGACAGACATTTAACACCGTGTATAACGACTTCTCTAAATTTTCACAATCACCATGAAACAAAACACCCGGTATCTCTTCTTTTAGTTTGGTAATCATGCGTGCTTTCAATCCTTTAATGTAGGTGGCGTGCTCGTCCATTTCGTTATAAGCAATTTCCAATGCTTTCGCCAACCCAACAATGCCATACACATTTTCTGTTCCACCACGCATGTTGCGTTCTTGTGCACCACCGTGCATAAACGGATGGATTTTTTTGTCCTTGCGGATATACATAAACCCAACGCCTTTCGGGCCATGGAATTTATGCGCACCGGCCGTCATACCACAAATTTTTTGCTTCTTCAAATCATGGCGATAATGCCCAACAGTTTGCACGGTGTCGGAATGAAAAAAGGCGCTATATTTTTCACACAATTCACCAACCGTATCAATGTCCAACACATTTCCGATTTCATTATTGGCGTGCATCAGCGATACCAAAGCATTCGGATATGTTTTTAATAATACTTCAAGGTGGGATAAATCCACATGGCCTTTCTCATCGAGGTTTACCATGTGCAATTCTACTTTGCCTTCTTTTGCAAGAATCTCCAGGGTATGCGACACCGCATGGTGTTCGATAGGCGTGGAAATGGCATGTTTAATATTAAAAGTATCAATACTTGAGTTAATGATCGCATTGTCTGCTTCGGTTCCTCCGGAAGTAAAAATGATTTCACCTGGTGAACAGTTTAAAAGTTGTGCTACTTTTTTGCGGGCGGTCTCAATGGCTGCCCGTACTTTTCTTCCATGTGAATGGGTGGAAGATGGATTTCCAAAATCCTCCAACATAAAAGGCTTCATCGCCTCAAATACTTCGGGGTCTAGCGCGGTAGTGGCTGCGTTGTCGAGGTAAACGTTCATTGCTTTAGGCTTTTACAGAAATCACTTCCTGAATATCTTTCATTATTTTTTTTGCAAGCTGATCCGCTGTCGCTTCTGATTTTGATTCTGCATAAATGCGGATAATCGGTTCCGTGTTCGACTTGCGTAAATGAACCCATTCTTTATCAAACTCAATTTTCACACCGTCCACATCGTTGATGGGTTGGTCTTTGTATTTTTCTTTCATTGCTACCAACACCTGATCAACATCGATTTCAGGAGTAAGCTCGATTTTATTTTTTGAAATGAAATAATCCGGATAGGTAGCCCGTAGTTCAGAAGCGGTTTT
>JBGTGG010000186.1:0-1703 GCA_041746855.1 Cyclobacteriaceae bacterium
TCCGAAATTTTATACGAAGATTTGAAGGCCAGATCAACATCGGTTTCCCGGGCATCAAACTTATCAAAGATGTAATTGAACTCAGCGCCCAATGAATATTCAAAATCTGAATTTTTGGTATTGCTTAACACCGTTCCTAACGAAAAGTAGCGAACGGCCTGCTTGATCGTATCCCGATCAACTTCCATTCCTTCCGGATATCCATAAAAATGAGAAGACCGGTTTTCAAAATCAACGTGGCCACTAATGGCAATCAACTTGCTAAAGGTTTTACCATACAACGAAATTCCCGATTCACTGCTCGCGGAATTCTTATCATCAACAGGACCTCTACCTGAGCCTCTGTAGAATGCATGCGCACCGACCATCTTGTTTTTGTCCCGACCGGAATTCATAAAAACTTCACCATACGGTGAATTATAGTTTCCATAGCCAAGCGTTAGATAATTGCGAACAATATCAGGTGCTGGCTCCTGCTTTAATTTTAATGGACGAATAGTCGCATCAATTAAAGGGGTTGTAAAGGAAAGCGGTTTGAAATCGTAACTAATTGGTGGGCGAATAGGCTCAAAAGGACGCGGTGCTATTTTACCAAAGTTCCGATTGACTTTTGGTAAGTTGATCTCGCGTTCTTTTATAATCTCTATTTCTACTGACTTAATCTCGCCATCCGTCCATTGCGGATCTTGCGCAAAGCTTGTGTTTATAAAACCGAGTGCCAGTACTCCGGTCAACAAACTTACTCTTAAAAAATATAGCTTCTTCATCGTAAAAAATATCAACGATTGTTGTCTAAAGTGTCCGCCTTTATTTCTGCTTCCTTCTTCAAATTTTCCTTTTCGATTTCCGCAAGCTTAGCCTTTGCCTGATCTTTAATCGATTGAAGTGGGAAATGTTGAATCAAGGATTCCAAGGTAGCTTTCGCTTGAAACGCATCATCTTCTGCAAGGCTATTGTCAGCCAGTAATAGAAAAGCCTTGCCCACCCAAATGTCATACGCTGCAAAATCATTACTCAACCCAATAGCGGTTTCTTTGCACTGGGTATGCTCTTTTGTTAGATAAAAAATCTCTGCCAACAGATACTTGGCCTCTGCCCCGTATTCATCGCGTGCAGCATTTAATGTATTGAGAAATTCATCTTTGGCGGTTTCATAATCACCCTTGGCCATAGCCGCTTTTCCTAAATAGAGTGAAGCTTTGTTTTGTGCCCCCGCATTTATATTTCCTTTTTCCAAAATGACATTGGCATAGGTAGTTACGGAATCATAGGTGCCCAACATATAATACGAGTCCATTAATCCCGACCAGGCATTGAATAATTCTTTTTTGCTATCCGCAAGTTTCTCCAAACGGTAAAAACTGCTCACTGCATTTGCAAAATTACCTTGTGCATATTCGATTTCTGCAATCCGCGCCACAGCTTTCGGAATTTGTGTAAAACTCATGTTATTACTTAAGGATTTATAAATTGGCAACGCCTGATTAAAATCCTTGAGACGATAATACGATTCTGCAATGAAGTAATCGCACTCCACGATCCGTCCACTATTCGGATAGCCCGCTTTGAAATTATTGAAACTAGCAATCGCTTTTTGATACTGTTGACTATAAAACAGGTTCTTTGCAGTTTCAAACTCCACTCCTTCCAATCCTTTGTTCTCCGGATTGGTAGCTTTGAATTCCGTCAGGTGTTTATTGAAT
>JBGTGG010000187.1:0-2349 GCA_041746855.1 Cyclobacteriaceae bacterium
TCGTGACCGGATTTTTCAGCAGTATCGCAGGCTTGTTAACAGGCATCGTATTAATACTGGTGTACACGTTTCTGCTGCTCTATAACAAAGAAAGATACGAGGCTTTCTTTTTAAAAATCTTTCAGAATCAGGAGGATGACCATGTCAAAAAATTACTTCATAAAATAGGAAATGTATCCCAACAGTATTTGAAAGGAAGGGTAATAACGATTTTAATTTTAAGTGTATTGTACTCAGGAGGTTTACTATTGGTAGGGATTAAACATGCCATACTTTTTGGATGCATTGCTGCTTTGCTCACCATCATTCCGTATGTCGGAACTTTATTGGGAGCATTCTTTCCACTTATCATGGCGCTCGTAACAGAACCATCCTGGGTTTCTGCGGTCTGGGTAGCCGTTGTGATGGTCTTGATTCAAGCAGTTGATAATTACTTTTTTGAACCTTACTTCATAGGCGGAGAAGTAAATCTAAGTGCATTGGCAACCATACTGGCATTAATAGCCGGAGGGATAATCTGGGGAATTCCGGGAATGATTTTGTTTATTCCACTACTGGGGATTGGAAAAATAATTTTTGACAATGTAGAGAAACTAAAACCATTGGGTTTCCTTATTGGCGATCCGGATCACAAATCATATGGTAAAAAATGGCTGAAAAGAAAAAAGTAAATGGCAATGAAAAAAGATAATGAACCACATATTGTGCCTTCACAAAAGGAAGGTAAAGAAATTGTTATAAAGGAATCCACTAGTTTCCTTAGTGATAAAGAAGCAAAGGATTTTTTCGCGATTGCAAAAGACCGGCTTCGGAGCGTCAATCTATGGCATACCTTAACGGGAAACTTGTCAGCTGAATTTCAACTGCAAGATTCAAACGGAAATAACGCACATCGCTATATTGAAAAAGGTGATTTGTTTAGGATTGATATACCAGGGCCCGGGTCACAAGCGGGTGATGGTTACGATTGGGTGCAGATAGAAGCTATTGAAGAGCATAACAATCCAGCAGACGAGTTGTACTCATTCCGTGTGCGGCCTACAACGAATCCCGATAAAGATCAATCCGGTATAGCACACTTTTACGATGAAGGCTCCACCAGTACTTTTTCTGTTAAACGAAACGAAAATACCGTAAGCGTGGAGATTTATGATCGCAATATCAAACCCAACAGCGATACGGAATCATCTTTCGATAAAATACGGGATACATTGGTTGGTGTCTTTGGGATGTTTGGATTCTCACGACTTCAATGGACCCAACTAGCGAATGGAATCCTATCGAAGGAATAAAATTTTATAAAATAATTATTTAACTCCAGTTTTTGATCATCCAAAAATTGAGAACAGGTACAAATCACAATGGACACACGGTCACACGAACCTTATTGGTTGTTGAAAAATGGCATACTGGAAACATTTCCATCCTTGCAAAAACCAATAATCTGCGATGCACTGATTGTAGGTGCCGGGGTGACAGGTGCCTTAATGGCGTATCAACTTTGTAAAGAGGGATATCGTGTCGCTTTGGTCGACAAGCGTGACCTTGCCTTTGGAAGTACAAGCGCTACCACCGCATTGCTTCAATATGAAATTGACGAACCACTGAAAACCTTATCAAAAAAAATGGGGGAATCCCCCGCACATGCCGCATATAAAGAAGGCGTTGTGGCCATTCGCAAATTGGAAAAGATTGTAAAGGATTTGAACATTCAATGCGGTTATGCAAGGAAAAAAAGCGTTTACCTTGCTCATTCAGAGAGCGATGTCGGTTGGATGAAAGATGAGTTTGAAGCCCGGGATACAATTGGATTGCCAGTTAAGTGGCTTTCTAAAAATGAAATTGAAGAAAAGTATGAAATTATATCTGAAGGTGGAATTGAATCCAGCGTTGGGGCAAGCATCGATGCTTTCCGTTTAGCATATGAATTGGTAAGCTACTGCCAGAAAAAATTTCAACTTCAAGTCTATGATCATACAGAAATAACTACCATCACCTACCAGGAAGACAGACAGCATACTGCACATGTATACAATGACATGACGATTACTTTTACGCATTTGATCTATGCCACAGGCTATGAAGCAAGAATTCCTACGCGAAAAAAGGTTGTTGATTTAATAAGCACCTACGCAATTGCGACAGAACCGATTCCGAATTTGCCCCAGAGTTTTAAAGATGCCATATTCTGGGATACCCAAAGACCTCACTTATATATACGTAGCACTGATGATCATCGGCTACTGGTGGGTGGTGGAGATGAAAAATTTAAAAACGCAGTTAGGCGCGATCGCTTATTAGAGAAAAAGGAAGGACTTTTATACAGACAATTTAAATCGCTATGCCCTA
>JBGTGG010000188.1:0-3244 GCA_041746855.1 Cyclobacteriaceae bacterium
CTAGGCAAAAAAAATAAAAACGTAGTAGCGCTTTGCGCGGATCTAGTTGGATCGCTCAAAATGGCAGCGTTTATCAAAGATTTTCCAGATCGTTTCGTTCAAGTAGGAATTGCGGAAGCAAACATGATGGGCATTGCAGCCGGATTAACAATTGGTGGAAAGATTCCATTTACCGGAACGTTCGCAAATTTTTCTACCGGACGTGTTTATGATCAAATTCGTCAGTCGATTGCTTATTCAGGAAAGAATGTAAAAATATGCGCCTCCCATGCCGGACTTACACTTGGTGAAGATGGCGCCACGCACCAGATTTTGGAAGATGTAGGAATGATGCGGATGTTACCCGAGATGACGGTGATTGTTCCGTGTGATTACGAACAAACCCGCGTGGCCACGCTTGCATTGGGAGATCATGTTGGTCCTGCCTATTTACGATTTGGTAGACCAAACTGGCCAGTCTTTACAGAAGGTCGTGAATTTGTAATCGGTAAGGCTGATAAAATGATTGAGGGTACCGATGTTTCCATCTTTGCCAACGGCCACATGGTATGGCAAGCCATCGAAGCAGAAGCAATCCTTGCAGAGAAAGGTATCAGCGTTGAAGTAATTAATATCCATACCATCAAACCACTTGATGTACAGGCAATCCTTGATTCGGTGAAGAAAACCGGATGTGCCGTTACATGTGAAGAGCATCAACGCAATGGTGGATTGGGTGATAGCGTAGCACAAGTGTTGAGCATGCACAACCCCGCTCCTATGGAAATGGTAGCGGTCAACGATTCTTTTGGCGAAAGTGGACAACCCATAGAACTGTTAGCGAAATATGGTTTAGGTGTTGAACATATTGTGGAGGCTGTTGAGAAGGTTGTGAAGCGGAATAAATAGATTGCCTCTTCAAAAATTATTTAATTCTTTAGATGGTAGTAAAGCCATAGCGCAAGTATGTGCCACTAGTGGCATGTATACGCAAGAATATTGGGTATTAACTATATTCGGTTGTTAGTGGCAAAGCGTTCAAAGAAAAGTAGTACACAATGACAGTACAAATAGTTAGCATCGGAATTGTTTTCATTATCGTGTTCTTCGTACTAAGACGACAGAATAAAAAGGATAAGAGATATTTTGGTGGACCAATTGAATATACGCGGAAAGAGAAAAAGTTACTAGAAAAGTATCGTCAAGAATATGAACCTCTGCAACCAGACGTTAGGTTATCCACGATTAAGAAAAACAAGTGGGAGCTTGAAGACATTGCAAAAAGTGCTACTGAGATGATCTATGACTCGCCAATTCCAAGCAAGGCTTTAAGGACTAATCTTAGGACAGGCGATTTAGTAAAGTTAGTATTCATGACTAATCAGAAGGACGAGATGGCAGAGAGAATGTGGATTAAAGTTATGGGACAAAAGGACGGACTATACTTTGGGGAACTTCATAACGAACCTTTAGGTATAACTGGACTCGCTCCAGGTCAGTTGATATGGTTTCATCCCAATCATGTGTTTAACATTGATAAGAATAAAGATTGAGGTAACGTGTTCACGCCCAGCCACCAACAACAGCTATGATACATATGCTATATCGTAGGTTCTTAACATGTGTGCTACTAAATTTCGTCAGCAACGTGGGACAAAGATGTAGGTATTTAAACGCATACGTCTTATAGCTAGGCGTTAGAATTAACTAATATGCTTAAAGTTGAATTACTTGAAATGATTAGAACTGGGAGATTTGGTCCAGTGTCGATTGATGATTCAAGAGAAAGACTACTGAAGAAAATAGGTAAACCAGAGTGTTCGACCATTTTTGATGTGGAAAGTGTTGAAAAGTACGAGGTATTAAAATATAATTGGTGGGAATTCACCTTGTGCAATGGCATTCTTTTCAGGTATCAGAACAAGTATGCGCTAGATAGATCTTACAAATTTGATTATGAATTTTTAACCAAACCAGGTAACTTCAAAATAAACTCATGGTTTAATGACATTGAATACGATACCAAGATTGAACCCTTAAAAGAAAAACTAATTAAATCTGGCATACATTTCATTAGAGAGCCATTTTATGATACAATACGACTCTTAATTGACTATAACAAAGAAGTTGAAATTGAAATCCAATTCCATAGCGAAATTGCCTTTCATAAGAATCCAGACGAATGGAACGTTTATACTGAAAAAGAATTGAACTGGAAGTTTGGAGCGATATATGTAACAAAGAAAACTAACTAACTCTAACAAAACCTAAAACGCAGTAAAACGCTTCTTAGATAAACGTTGTAGCGCATTTAATCCCGGAAAATTAGACGAACACAAACCATGGTCTCTGCAAATTTGCAAGAAAATTGGTTATCATTATATTCCTTTTGTTGCGCGCTCTAATAAAAAAAATGAAAACAATTACTCTCTTAACACTAAGCATATTCTACTGCTCGCTCTCCCAGGGCCAACATCAACAAAGTAATGCATTACTATTTGCATCTTTGGAAGAAGCAGGTTTCAACCGGGATTCCATTGAAAATCTTATCAAAAAAATTAATGAAACTCCTCACAAAGACTTCCGTGGCCTAGTGGTTATTAAAGACAACCATATTGTCATAGAAAATTATTTTAGCACCTTTTGGCGCAACTCCATACTTGATATCCGCTCGGCAGGAAAAAGTGTTACTACCTTGCTTTTGGGAATCGCGATGAAAGAAGGTTTGATTGACAACAATTTTGATCAATCTGTTTATTCCCTTTTCTCTAAAGAAAAAAATCCTTCTATCAATCCGGATTATAAGAAAATTAAACTCCGGCACCTCCTTGATATGTCTTCGGGTTTAGATGCAGACTCAGACGATCCGAAAACTGTAGGCCAGGCCGGAAACTGGATTGCAAAAGATGATTGGAAAGAATATTTATTGACTGTCCCACTAAAATCCCAACCCGGTAAAAAGTTTGTGTATGCCGACATTCATCCACTCCTGGTTGCGTTGGCAATTGAAGAGGCAACCGGAATGAGCTTGAAAGATTACGCCCAGCAAAAATTATTTGAACCGTTGGGGATAAACCAATTTTATTGGTACACCAATGCCGCTAATCAAACCGGTGCTGCCGGCAATTTGTATTTGAGTACACTCGATTTCGCAAAACTTGGAATGCTCATTACCAATGCGGGGAAGTGGGGGAATCAACAAATTATAAATCAGGAGTACATTGAATCCATAATCAATAGTAAGAATCCAGCCATTTCCGATTGG
>JBGTGG010000189.1:0-7944 GCA_041746855.1 Cyclobacteriaceae bacterium
GGATGTTCTGGTTGTTTTTTCATAAGTAACTGTGTTTAAAGTTAAAATTTTAAATGCAACCGATTCGGCTGTGAGCAAGGTTTTTCAAACCACACTCATCAAGGCCGAACCGGGCCTTTACACAGTTAATTAGTCGTTACCGAATGATTAAATTCAACGCTTAACTCTGCCCGACCTAAAATATCTTTTGAATCACGTAGCATTAAAAACCTGTTTTAGCGTAATCAGCAAATGTTTCGTCTGCATCACGTAATGCTATAGACTGTAACCAGTAACGAAGATTCTTCGGCTTAGCGATGATGATAGTATCCTTGCTGTAATATTTTAGAATACGTTGTATGTGAGTTTTGCTTTTAATAGTCTTGGAAGGAATAAAGGTTTCAATGTATCTCCCTAGATCAACATCCTTTTCGTAAGTCCCCTTATTTTCTTTCTCTGAGTACTCAAAATGCAGAGCGAAATACTTACCAGTATCTAGTTGTTTAACCAACTTAAAACTCTTCTTATTTTTATAAATGCTATTCAATGTTTGTGAGAACGTTCCGGCATATAGATTTAGGTGTCTTTTATCTCCATCTTTTTGAAGTAATTCTTTTCCATCTGGACCTAATTCATATGCAAGAGTATCCTTTATAAGTAGATTTTCTGCTATAGAGATTTTTACCAAAGACAAATCTTCAGGATATGGAATTGCCATCAAATCTCCTTTTAACAGAGCTGTAGCTCTATTAACGGACAGCTGACTACTTGTGCATAAAATATAAAACCGAAGTAAATCTGAATGACTAGCTATATAATTAGAAACCTCAACTAGATTTTCTTTTTCTTTTCTAGGTGCGTGGATGCCAATGATTTTATCTCTAAAAACTAAATATTTATCCGAGAGATGAGCAAGTAGTTTTTCTTTGCCGATGTTGGCTTTAATTAAAAGATGAGGCGGAGAGTATATATTTTGATCTCGAGGTCTAAGAAAGCTCTCAATAGAGCATGCGTGAATTTGAGATGAATCAATGCCTTCTTCTGTAAATGCTTCAGTGGGTAAATACGGATGGCTTGTAATATATTCAGCCTTCACTCCTTTTTTACTTTCAATGAATCCTTCCCCCACTACCCATCCTGATTTCTTCTTTGTTACAAGATATGCCTTCAATGTCCGAAGCTTTGATATCCGATCAATTAATGTAAGAATTCTTCCTCCACCCAATAAATTTGCTTTCCAAGCATATCGGTTATTAACAACTGAGTCTTTACTTAAATAATGAAAATCATAATGATCCAGCTCTAAGAAAAGCTTCTTTAAATTAGCCGGAGTTCGTTGCACTGTAATATGTGCAACATCCCTATCATCTGGCGATGAGTTTTGTAAAAAGATGGCAGCGGTTGCTACATTTGCTTTACCCCAAAGAACATCTCCTAATCGCGTAAAATCAATAATCTGAAGCAGATTATATCTTGAAAAGATGGCTTTTTTAAAAGCCTCATCATTTTGATAAAGTAATGGGCCTGAAGGTTGAATTAAGCAAAGAATTGCATCAGGCTTAAGCAATTTAACGGCTTCAACTAAAAAAATCAATGCTAGATTAAAATCAGGGATATCAATCTCACATTGATAATCATAATCCTCTTTCAAAGACTTATAATAATCACCATTGCTTAATCCATTAGGGGGATTAAATGGAGGATTACCAATAACAAGGTCAAAGTTTTTTAAAGAATCACTACCTATGAATTTGAAAAAATCCTGCTCAACAACATTTTCCTTACTCAGATTTTCGAATTTAAGCTTTGTCCATATCGTTTTAGGATCTAAATCATCTAGAAGTGCGAGAGCCAAACTGAATACAGAAAGCCGTACAGCATCGCCTTGTATATCAATTCCATAAATACTTTGCTTTAAGAGTCGTTTCATGGTAGGAAGGTCTGGCTTGTCCATTACGCCAGTGTTCTGCCATTGCTCATATCTCCACCATTGAACTATTCGCTTGTACGCTTTAACAAGGAAAATTCCAGATCCGCAGCTTACATCAATTAGTCTGAAGTTCTTTTTAGGGCTCTTTAGTGGCATACACTCATCTACGAGGGTACTTGCAATCATATCGGGAGTATAAACAGTATCTTTTTTACCCTTACCTAATAGTTCTTCATAAACAGAACTTATCAGTTCAACAGGCAAATGAGAAAATGAATACAACCGCCAGAGTACATATTGATCGTTCTTAGTATTGCCATCGAGATAGTCGGCTAACTTTCTAACCTTTGCTTTCTTAATCGCATTCCTTTCAGATTTTTCTTCTTCTTTATCCCATTCGAATATCTTTCCATTGAAGTCATTTGAAAGTTTGTCCAGCAATTCAAGAAGCTGGCCATTCGTGATTACTTCGCAAAAAGTATTTGACTTAAAATTATTCTTGAAATAAGTCTTCGCGAAATAACCACTTTCTTCATCTCTTTCTTCTAAATATTTAACCAGTAGACATTGTACCAAAAGTTTTAACGCTACATGAGATGAAAGACCTGAAACAAGTTGAAAATCATTATAAACTCTTTTCAAGCCATCGATCAGATGCTTGTAGGCAGAGGTTGCAAACTGAAAATTCTTTTCATATTTCTTATCCTCCCAAAATATTCCTGTCGCAAAATCCAAGGAAGAAAATTTATGGACAACTTCACCAGACAGTTTTATTGTTTCAATGGCGTTTGTTTGAAGAGCATTGTCTTTTATTTGGACTTTATCACGGGCATCAAATATTTTTACCTCAGCTTTGTTGATGAATATAAACATTGGAACGATGCACCCACTCCAAACTTTAACATGGATATCAGCCTCACGACCCGACAGTTGTTCATCGGTATTGTCATAGATATAAATCTGAGGAATAGATTCTCTTCCATCGCTGAAATATCTGAAATAAACAGCATCTGCCTCGAAATGCTCTGCCGTTTCTAAAGCAAAGAATTCCTGCGGAGATAAATTACCGGGGTCTTTTTTGTATTTCGAGATTAACACGACCCCATTTCCTGGCTCCTCGGCTCTTAAGCCAATGTCAAAAGCAGCTAAATTTCGTTCAAAAACTGTCGATGGCATTTTAAGTAGTCAAAAAATCTAGCTTCAAAGTACTAATATAATCAGGTCAACTTGTGACACTTGAGTAAATTTTATAGTTCAATTAATCTAGGTACACTTTATACAAAGTAAAGATACTATTTCAACTCAAATGCGCTGTTCCAGATTCACGTTTGTCCTTTCCGATTTTCAATCCGCCAATTCTTTCTTATATCCTGAAAAAACGAAAGCCTGATGATTGCTCATCAGGCTTTGTACCCGGGGCGGGACTTGAACCCGCACGACTATTACTAGCCACAGGATTTTAAGTCCTGCGTGTCTACCAATTCCACCACCCGGGCGAAGAATCAAAAAAAGATGCCGCTTGCGCGGCATTCTTAATTTTGAGCGGGAAACGAGACTCGAACTCGCGACCCCGACCTTGGCAAGGTCGTGCTCTACCAACTGAGCTACTCCCGCTTTTCCCGTAAGGGACTGCAAATTTATAACAGCGTTGCTAATTTGCAAATTACTTGCCCTCCAGAAAGTGCCTTATTCCCTTTTCTGAAGAAAACTTCTCTTTATTGAACTCCGCTGTGCCTCCTTTCGGGATCGATAAGGTGTTCCAGTCGGCTCCTTTCTGGATTTTTGCCAATAAAATTATTTGTCCTACATGCGATGCATAATGTGCCAATTGCCGTTGAAGTGCCTCCTCAATGGTATGGCCTTCATTGCGGATGTAAATAATCTTTTGAAGATCATCGGGTTTCAAAGGAGCCAACGCATCAAATAAAACGTTCCACCCTTTTTCCCACGCAGCAATCATTTCCTTCCGGCTCTGAAAAGCAACTTCAAATTCTGCTTCCCGGTTTCGCCAAGGCTTCTCACCATCGGTTGTTTGAAAATCCGTGAAACGGGAAATCATATTGCCACTCATGTGATGGACCAATAACGAAATGCTGTTCGTTTGCTCATTCGGTCTCCATAGCAGTTGGTCATCGGAAAGCTGAGCAATACTTTTTTCACCAAGTGATTTATAATATTCAAATAACTTAGTAATGCTTTCCAGACTGGAGTTCATCCTATTATTACTTATGATGATTGTGCAGCGTACTCCTTCTTGAGTTGCTGTGCGTGCTGCTTATCTTTAGAAAATTTGATGTGTTTCGGTACGCCTTTCAAATCCGAAATCAATCCTACCCACGACATCATCTTAAGAATGTACCAGGTAATATCAATCTCCCACCAAAAAAATCCTTGCCGCGATGCCACTTCATAATAGTGGTGATTGTTGTGCCAGCCTTCGCCCATTGTTACCAACGCAAGTACTAAACTGTTGCGCGATTCATCGCCTGTTTTGTAGCGCTGCTTGCCAATCTTGTGCATGATGGAGTTAATCGAAAATGTTCCGTGATAGAGAATCACGGTGCTCAAAAAGAATCCAATAAATAAGGATGAGAAACCACTCACGCTAAACATCGCCAGGATGCTGCCTCCGTTTACAATTCCACCCAACGCCATTACAACTAAGGCCAGCAATACGGGTGGTATCAAATGGTTTTTGTTTAGCCACACCAACTCAGGATATTTCGCATAATCGCCAATCACTTTGTAGTCGGTTTCTTTATAATCAGGACCCACGATCCAGCCTACATGTGAATACCAGAAACCATATAATTTCATTGAATGCGGATCGGCAGGTGTATCGCTATGGCGATGATGATGACGGTGATGGGCAGCCCACCAAAGCGCTCCTTTTTGTGCAGAAGTCTGCGCCATAAAGGCAATCACAAACTGGAACCAACGTGGGGCATTATATGATTTGTGAGCGAAATAACGATGGTATCCTCCTGTTATCCAGAACATCCGGAAAAAGTAAAGGAATATGCAGAGCATCCAATCAAAGAAAGTCGCCTCTGTCCATATCGCGCCAAGCGGCATTAAATGGATGATAATAAAGGCAATTTCTTGCTTTAAGATAGGCTTGTTTCGTTTTTCTAATACTACAGGAACTTCCATCTCACCAGTCGTTTGTTAAAGAGCTACAAAGGTAGACCATTTACGCCATTTCTACCATGACAATCGTCAGTCACAAGGAGTATGAAAACTGCATTTCTATCTACAAAATTCCCGCAAAGGAGGGAAATATTGTAAAGGTGAAAAACTTAACTTTGAATGAAAATCTGAAAACACATGTATCAAAACATAAGCAATCAAGAATTTTCCCACCTTGTAGAAACCGGTAATGTTGTGGTCGTTGATGTTAGGACTCCGCCAGAAGTCAATGATGGATACATTCCTGCGGCCAACCATTTTATTGACATCAACAACGAGCCTTTTGAAACACGGATCCAGGTACTTGATAAAGCCCAGCACTATATAGTTTATTGTCGCAGTGGAGCCCGTTCAGCCAAAGCGTGTCACATTATGGGAGAAAATGGGTTTACCGGTAACTTGTATAATTTAAAAGATGGTATTCTTGGTTGGGACGGGGATTTGAAAACCAAATAAGGTTAAAATCATTCTTTTTTCACCAACCCGATTACTTCATTTAGCTTAAGCAATGCCTCCACCGGGCTGATGGTATTGATATCCAACTTGCCCAACATTTCCTGGATTTGCTTCATTCTTGGATCGCTATCAAACAAACTTAACTGAGGTTCAGATTTAGGGACTCCGTTCATGCGGTTTCCTTCATTCTTATGTTTGTCCTTTTCGAGAAAGCGTAAAATATCATCAGCACGCAGCACAATCTTATTCGGCATCCCGGCCATTTGGGCAACATGTATACCGAAACTGTGTTCACTTCCACCTTCCACAAGCTTGCGCATGAAGATGATTTTATTGCCCGATTCTTTTACCGACACGTTAAAATTTTTCACGCGCACCAAATCCTCCGATAGTTGATTCAGTTCGTGATAGTGGGTAGCAAAAAGTGTTTTGGGTTTAAACTCTTTGTGGTTGTGCAGATATTCAACAATTGCCCATGCGATAGAGACTCCATCATAAGTGCTGGTGCCCCTGCCAATTTCATCCATCAATATCAAACTGCGGTCACTGAGATTGTTCACGATGCTGGCGGTCTCGGTCATCTCCACCATAAAGGTTGATTCGCCCTTTGAAAGATTGTCGGACGCGCCTACGCGTGTGAAAATCTTATCAACAATACCAACTGTTGCTTCAGTAGCCGGGACAAAACTTCCTACCTGCGCCATCAAGGTGATCAATGCAGTTTGACGAAGCAATGCGGATTTACCCGCCATGTTAGGACCAGTGATAATGAGTATCTGTTGTTTTTCTGTATCCAGATAAATGTCATTGGGAACATACACTTCACCAATGGGCAATTGTTTTTCGATTACGGGATGGCGACCGGCCTTGATATCAAGTATTTTTGTATCATCAATTTGAGGCTTACAGTATTTGTTTTGCTTGGCAATACGGGAAAAAGAAAGGAGGCAATCCAACGTTGCGATTGATCGGGCATTTTGTTGGATCTCCGACACAAACTCCGCTGCTTGTCGCACCAAATCCTGAAAGAGCTGTTGCTCAATGACCACCAGCTTTTCTTCAGCATTGAGGATTTTATCTTCATACACCTTTAATTCTTCAGTGATGTAGCGTTCCGCATTGACAAGGGTTTGTTTACGAATCCATTCGTTCGGTACTTTATCTTTGTGCGCATTGCTTACTTCCAAATAGTATCCAAAAACTTTATTGAACGAAATCTTCAAAGAAGAAATACCGGTACGCTCAACTTCCCTTTTTTGGATTTGAAGTAAAAAATCTTTTCCTGAATATGCCAGACTATTCAGTTCATCCAACTCCGCATTGACCCCATCTTTTATTACTCCGCCTTGATTTGTCAATAGCGGTGCATCGTCACGCAATTCCTTTTCGATCTTGGTTAAAAGGATTTCACATGGATGAAGGTTATCATTCAATCTCAGCAAAGCTGGAGAATCGGTTGTATTCAACACAGTTTTAATTGGTGAGATGGTCTTCAGTGATTTTTTCAACTGTACCATTTCCCGCGGATTGATCCTGCCCACAGCAACTTTTGAAATCAAGCGTTCTAAATCAGCAATGTGGTGAAGTTGCTCAGATAATTTATCGGCAACCTCCACATCCTTCATAAAGCGCTCCACAACATCTAACCGATCATCAATGGCTGCTTTTTCTTTCAACGGTAAAATCATCCACTTCCGCAATTGGCGCGCGCCCATCGGGGTAATGGTGCGATCCAAAATTTCGATTAACGGAACTCCACCTTCATTTTGCGCGTGTACAATTTCAAGGTTCCTGATCGTGAATTTATCCAGCCAAACATATCGTTCTTCATCAATTCTTGAGATAGAAGAAATGTGATGCGTGTCCCGATGTTCCGTTGCTTCCAGGTAATGAAGTATTGCACCCGCAGCAATAATCGCCTCGTTCCAACCTTCAATCCCAAAACCTTTCAGTGATTTTGTTTTAAATTGCTCTGTTAGTTTGCCATACGCAAAGTCGAATGCGAAAGCCCATTCATCCAAAGAAAAGGTGGCATACTCATTGGCAAACTGTGCATCAAATTTTTGTCGGTTCGCCTTGCTAAAAATAATCTCAGCCGGGCCAAAACTTTGGATCAGTTTGTTGACATACTCCAAACTACCTTGTGCTGCGTAAAACTCTCCGGTACTTACATCCAGAAATGAAATCCCAATAAAAGTAGCACCCGGATGAATGGACGCAAGAAAATTGTTTTGCTTTCTGTTTAATACATTGTCATTGTACGAAACCCCGGGCGTGACCAATTCTGTTACCCCACGTTTTACGATTCCTTTTACAAACTTCGGGTCTTCCAGTTGGTCACAAATCGCAACGCGATTGCCGGCACGCACAAGCTTCGGTAAATAGGTATC
>JBGTGG010000190.1:0-9983 GCA_041746855.1 Cyclobacteriaceae bacterium
TCACCACCAACAATCCAATGGCCACCATCAGCAAAAATCCATCAAAAGGAAAGACCAACTGTTTCGCGGCAAGCGTATTGAAAAACGGTAATAATAAAATTGCAGCACCGATACCAATGGCGGTTGATATCAACGTGACCAGCACGGCTTCCCCCATAAATTGTGTGATCAGTTGCGAGCGCATTGCTCCTACTACTTTTCGAATTCCTACTTCTTTTGATCGCTTCAGCGAACGACCCACTGAAAGCGTAATAAAATTGATACAAGCAACACACAAAATCAACACAGCAATGGCTGCGAGAATATAACTGTATTTTGGATCGCTTACGGGAACCTGGCCAGGAGGAAAACTGGTATCCAAATGAATAGAGAGTAAAGGCTGCAGGCCCGGGGAATACTGACTATCCTTAAATTCATTTGCCCCTAAAACGGTTCGAAACAAATCCGGAAACTTGGCAACAACTTCTTCTGGGTTGGTACCTTCCCGCAATAATACATACGTCTCCGGTGAAATATTGAACCACGCTTCGTTCAGCACTTGTTCATTGAATAGTTTCGGAAAATTGAGATCTGAAATCATCAGGTCAAACTGAATGCTCGAATTGGTGGGCATATCCTCCACCACCGCACCCACAGTAAATTCCTCGAATACATCATTAAGTTGAATGGAAATTACTTTATTGATGGCATTCCCATCACCAAAATATTTTTGCGCCATCTTCTTGGTGATGACTATTCCGGTTTGGGATTGCATGGTTTGGTCGCTATTTCCCTCCACACTTTTAAAATCAAACACTTTATAAAAATCCTTACCAGCAACCAATATGCTTTCGGAGAATTCCTCCTCTTGAATTTTTACATTCGCACCCACGGGATTGATCCGAACCTGGTGTTCAATTTCCCCAAGGTTTTCTTTCAAGGTTGGCCCCATTGGAAAAGGCGAAGTTGTATAAAAGAATTGTTGGTCCTTTCCCCAATCTTCTTTTACAAATACCCGATAAATGCGGTCCGCCTTGTTATGGAAATTTTCAAACGTCCACTCATCCTTCACATACAGCATAATCAATATACAGCAGGCAATCCCGATGGTAAGTCCGAAGATATTTATAAACGAATGGATCCTGTTCCTCCACAAGGAACGAAAGGCAATTTTAAGGTAGTTCTTAATCATACAATAAGATTTGGATAACGCTATATACCGAAACAGTAAGCAAAAATAATAGTGGTTTCGTATCAGCCGATGATACGATGAAGTGAACTGTCAAAAAGTTGTAGCGAAGTTTGGTCTGGAATCAGTAGACTACTTACGACAAATAAAAACGCCAATCCCGATGGGATTGGCGTTTACCAATACGATTAAAACCAACGCAGCTTACTTTGCCAGGATTTTCTCAATATCCGCAATCAACTTAGCGGATACAGCTCTTGAGTTTTTAGATTTTGTTTCAGTGAGAACTGTCAATGCTTTTTCACTGGTGGCATACAGTCCAACCGGGTTGTGATCATTTCGGTAGCTTCCCAAACACCAACTAATATCCGATTGTAGTTGTGGGGCAACATCCAGCGCACGCAGCTTATCTAAAATTTGCTCACTGAGTTCGTCAATAGAAACCTCCAGTTTCTTTTTAACGGGAGCAGTTTTTTCGGTCTTCACGGTAGCTGTTTTCTTGATAGGCTTTCGTGATGTGGTCTTTGATGTCGCTTTTGCCATGATATGTTAAGATTTTTGAGGGTGATGATCGCTATTACCCTACAAAATTAAGCACTTCCAACAGGCAATGTCAATGATTAACTGCATTATAATTCCGCAACCGTGTGAAAGAATACCTGAGCTACGATTACTTTTTAATGTATTTCCAATTCCGAACTTTTCCTTCCGCCATCCATTCAATTGCCTGAACCAAACGCTTCTCACGGGTTGCTTCTGTCTTCGCTTCCTCCACCCACTGCACATATTCCTTTCTGTTGGAGTTGCTGAACGTTTTAAAGGTTTCAGCAGCTTTTTTATTTTGCGCCAACGCTTTCTTCATATCCGATGGTGCTTCAACAGCTTCCAACCCTGGGCTTTTCTTTCGTGGAACTATAGCCCCTGCTTCATTAAGTTTCATCGCTTCATTCAAATACATAAGTATGGTTTTATCGGGAGGTAAATCTTGAATGGTTTTTACTTTTCCAAAATGCCCCATCGCAGTTTTTCCTACTGTGGTAAGCACCTTATCCTCATCTTTCAATATCTCGCCTTTACTGAAACCAAATGTACAATGCTCCTTAAAAGCAGCCATATAACACAGCATTCCCTTGTATGTAAAGTTTGGGAAGCCCCACTTGATCGATTCTTCAACCTCGGGACAAGCCTTATTAACAAGCTTTCGCAAGTGGATCAAAATAGGTTTAGCAAAATCATTTGACTTATTGATATACGCATCGATCGGGTTGACTTTTGTGCTCATTTTTGGTTCGGATTTTTTGTGAAAGCGGTTGTCTTTTTACTCCAATAACCTTCAACTTTTTCGCGTCTAAATTACGCGTTAAAAAATTCCCAAAAGAAATTATCGAAAGTTGAAAAAATATTCTTTAACTTTTCGGAAATTTTAACACTTTAAGCTATGGCAAAAAAAGCGAAAAAGGCAGCCCCGAAGAAATCGAAGGCTCCTAAGAAAGCAGCAAAAAAAGTTGCTAAGAAAAAAGCAGCGAAAAAAGCTGCCCCTAAAAAAGCAGCAAAGAAGAAAGCTGCAAAGAAAGCCGCTCCTAAAAAAGCAGCGAAGAAAAAGGCAGCGAAGAAATCCGCTCCTAAAAAAGCTGCTCCTAAAAAAGCAACGAAGAAGAAAGCTTCAAAAAAGAAAGCAGCTAAGCCTGCAGCAGCACCCGCTCCTGCACCAGCAGCTCCTTCCTTGTTTGGAGAAGGCTCTGGTAACTAGTCCAGACTTAACAAAATCAAAGGCGGTGAATCTTCATCGCCTTTTTTTATTTCCAACTAAAAATGGCGCATATCGTTCTCGGGGTTCTTCCCAACGATTGGTCGATAGAAGGCATGAATTTTTTCAAAGTCAACTTCGATGTCCCCGGTTAACACCAGCGGTTCAGAAAAAACTGCCACCTTTCTTTCATAGTCAATACCCGCCATAATCACAGGTACATCTGCTTTCAATGCAATGTAGTAGAAACCAGTTCGCAATTTATCAACGCGCTTCCGGGTTCCTTCCGGTGAAAGCGCTATCCCAAATTCTTCCTTCGCGTTAAATACCGAAACCACCGAATCCACCAGGTTGGACTTGTTAAAACGATCAACGGGATACCCACCCAACCAGCGGAACAAAAAGCCAAACGGACCTTTAAATAATTCTTCCTTTCCGAGGAACTTCACATTGATCTGCTCAGCCGAGCGAAACAAAACCCCGATAATAAAATCCCATGCACTTGTGTGTGGTCCCACAATCGTAACATGCTTTTTGACATCCGAAGGAAACGGGTTGGCAACCCGCCATCCTGTAAGTGAAAGTATTAACTTTGCTATCGCTCTAAACATGCACCCCTCAGCTTTGTTATTCCAAATAAACGAACAGACTTCTTAAAGCTATTAAAGAATGCGCTATTTTGATGCCTTAACGGATATTCTATGAAGAAACTTTCGCTTTTTACACCCAGTGAACTTCAGCAGGAAAAAGAAAAAGATTACCGCAATGTCACCGCTGTTCAAACCATTATTGTAACCATGGGCCTCACATTAACAGAGGTAATTGCCGATGAGCAAACCTTTGCAGCCAAAATGGTATTGACACTCTTTAGTGCTTTTGGGGCACTCTATGCTTTTTTATTGTGGGATATGCTCCGCAACTTAACACACAATCAGGTTCTAAAAAATACAATCCTGATTGTACTTACCATCATCTCTGTTTTTGGTATTTTAACCGAGTTTCCTTTCTATCAGGTTATCGATTTCCCAAACCGTCAATTGAATTTACTGATTATCCATGGTTTACTTTTCCCAATCGAGGTTATTATCATTGGGTATGCATTGAATGATTTGTTTTCGGGTGGCAGACTTACACCCGATAAGTTATGGGGTGCCGCTTGTGTATTCTTAATGACCGGGATTTCCTTTGGAAGTCTTTATGACTTAATTTGCATCGTCAAACCCGGAAGCTTTGGGATCGATGTGAGGCCCGGTATACCAAACTACGCTGAAAGTGTTCGGTTTAGTTTCAGTATATTAGGAGGAGTTGAGCCCGGACTACCAAACACATCCGTCCTTATTCGGAACATCAGTGTTATAGAAGGTGTATGGGGCACGCTGTTCGCCATGTTGGTGATCGGTAAATTATTAGGTCTGCCCCGAACTGAAGAAAACAAACAAGCATAAACTAACCAATAAACAATAAACCAATTATGAACAACAAAAAACTACTTCCATTTATTATCATCGGGGTCATCTCCCTCTTTGTGATTATGGGGATTTCTTCCAGCCTTTTTTACACGATTGGCGCAACCGAACGTGCTGTCGCCTTTTATAAGTTTGGAATAGGCCTTGACAAAGACAATATTATCGGACAAGGGTTTCATATGAAAGCACCCTGGAATGAAATCTATGTGTACAGTGTAAATGAAAAAACATCTGAAGAAAAGATGGAAGTACTCGATAAAAATGGATTGTCAATCCATGTTGAAATTACTGTCAGATATAATCCTATGCCTGACAAAATCGGATATATACACGAAAAATTCACGCAAGATTATGTTGCCGTTTTAGTAATCCCTGAAGTACGCTCAACAGTGCGTCAGGTAATGGGCCGTTTCACTGCGGAAGAAATCTACTCCACAAAAAGAGCGGAAGTTGAGTTGGCAATTAGGACTGAAACTGAGAAAATCCTTCAATTGAATTTTGTGAATGCACCTGCTGTCCTTATTCGCTCGATCGAACTTCCTGCACAAATAAAAGGCGCCATAGAAAACAAACTGCAACAAGAACAAGAGGCCCTTGCGTACCAATTCCGATTGGACAAAGAAAAAAGTGAAGCAGAACGGAAGCGGATTGCCGCAGAAGGTGAATCGGCTGCCAACAAAATTATAAACAATAGTTTGACCAACGAACTATTGAAAATGAGGGGCATTGAAGCTACGCTGGAACTGTCAAAATCACCCAATTCAAAGGTAATCGTAATTGGCTCTGGGAAGGATGGAATGCCCCTGATTCTAGGTAATAACTAAAAGCTGAAAAATTACGGAAAATTGTAGGTTTGATTTTTTTCTCCAATGCCTAGCCCGTATATTTAAAACCTTTGTAAAATAACGTGAACTATGTCGAAAACCGCTGAAGTAATTATTGACGGGAAGTCCTACACCTTCCCGATTGTTGAAGGAACTGAGAAGGAATTAGCTATCGATATCAGTAGCCTTCGAGATCAAACCGGTGTCATTACCATTGACCCCGGATATAAAAATACCGGATCCACCATGAGTGCTATTACCTATCTGGATGGTGACAATGGTGTTTTACATTATAGAGGCTATTCCATTGAAGAACTTGCAGAAAAATCAACCTTTCTGGAAGTATCCTATTTGTTGATCTTTGGACACCTTCCAACACAAGACGAACTCAACGGTTTTACGCATGATATACGAACACATACGTTAGTACATGAAGATATAAAGAAGATACTGGATGGTTTCCCATCAACATCACACCCGATGGGCGTGCTCTCTTCTTTGTTTTGTGCGCAAACGGCATTCTATCCGGAGTCATTGGATCCCAACCGTTCTAAACAAAAAGTCTACTTAAGCATCATCAGGGCAATTGCGAAGATGCCAACATTTGCAGCATGGTCGTATAAAAATGCGCTTGGGCACCCGGTCAATTATCCGGACAATTCCCTGGACTATTGCTCACGGTTTTTAAAAATGATGTTTGCCTTACCGGCTGAACAATATGAAGCCGACCCGGTAGTAGCAGATGCACTCGACAAACTTTTGATCCTGCATGCCGACCACGAACAAAACTGTTCCACTTCCACAGTTCGGATTGTCGGTTCTTCCAAAGCCAGCATTTATTCTTCTATATCAGCAGGTATTAATGCTTTGTGGGGGCCGCTTCATGGTGGTGCCAACCAGGAAGTAATCCTGATGCTGGAAGCCATTAAAAAAGATGGTGGCGATACAGAGAAATGGATCAATAAAGCAAAAGATAAAAATGATCCGTTCCGTTTGATGGGATTTGGACATCGCGTCTATAAAAATTTCGATCCCCGCGCGCGTATTATCAAGAAAGCTGCGGATGATGTGCTCACGAAGTTGGGTGTAAATGATGAGGTATTGGATATCGCCATGAAACTGGAAGAAGTTGCATTGAAAGACCCGTACTTCGTTGAAAGGAAATTGTACCCAAATGTGGATTTTTACTCCGGCATCATTTATCGTGCGCTCGGCATTCCTGTAGATATGTTTACCGTAATGTTTGCAATTGGTCGCTTACCCGGTTGGATCGCACAATGGAAAGAAATGGGTGAGAACAAAGAGCCTATCGGAAGGCCACGCCAAATTTATACAGGTGAAGTGTCGCGTCCATTTGTTGATATTAGCAAGCGATAAAATGGAACTTCAAGAACAATTTGACAATGCGGTAGGTCGATCAAAAGACTTACCGCAACGTCCAGGCAATGACGAACTGCTTAATCTATATGCTTTGTATAAACAGGCAACCGATGGCGATGCAACCGGTGAACGTCCGGGTGGTTTTGATTTTAAAGCCATCGCCAAGTTCGATGCTTGGGTAGAGAAGAAAGGCATGGCAAAAGAATCGGCAATGAAGGAATACATTGATCTTGTCGATCAACTTTTTAAGAAGTATTCCTAGTGTGAACTGGTTCTTCCAACCCGGAATCCGTGATGGTAATCATTTCCTTGAAGAAGAAGAATTCCGACATTGTGTAAAAGTATTGCGCAAAAAAACGGGTGATGAAATCCACCTGGTGGATGGAAAGGGGAAATACTATGTGGCCACCCTGGATGCAATTGAAAAGCACCGCTGCACCTTTACGATCAACAAGGTCGATCCCGAAAATCAAAAAGACTATTCGATTCACATTGCCGTTGCCCCTACCAAAAACCAGGACCGGTTGGAGTGGTTTGTTGAAAAGGCAATTGAATTTGGTGTGGATGAAATTTCATTTCTCCAATGCGAACATTCTGAAAGGATCACCATCAAGCAAACACGTATTGATCGCATCGCTGTCAGTGCGATGAAGCAATCAGGGCGTGCCACGCTTCCTGTCTTTAATCCGCTAACCAATTTCAAAACATTCGTTGAAACCAATACCAGCCCGCAACGCTTCATCGCGTATGTGGACCAGGAAAATCCGGATCACCTTTTTCAATTGGCAACAAGACAAAACAACTACACCGTGTTGATTGGCCCTGAAGGTGATTTCTCAGAAGCTGAAATTTCTCTGGCAATTGCAAACGGCTTTCAAAAAGTAAGTTTAGGAAACCACCGATTGCGCACCGAAACCGCTGCCATCGCTGCTTGTCATATCTTACATCTTGTAAATCTGTAGCACGCTCGCCCCTATTTGTATTTATGGAAATACATTCGTTCTTTTAAATAAAAACAACATGGCATTAAACTACATCTGGTTTGGGTTCTTCATTATTGCCTTTGTAGTTGCGCTTGTGAAGCTTGTCTTTTTTCAAGACATGGCCATCTTCCCTGCCCTGCTGGATTCAACTTTTGAAATGGCCAAACTTGGTTTTGAATTATCGTTGTACCTCACCGGTGTAATGGCCTTATGGTTGGGGTTGATGAAGATTGGTGAGAAAGGTGGTATGATCCCGATCTTATCAAAACTTGTAGGCCCATTTTTTTCACGCCTGTTTCCGGAGATTCCACGCAACCATCCCGCAACAGGATCCATTATCATGAATTTCAGTGCGAACCTACTGGGATTAGACAATGCCGCTACACCGCTCGGACTTAAAGCGATGAAGCAAATGCAAGAGCTGAACCCCACTCCTGAGGTAGCTTCCAATGCGCAGATTATGTTCCTGGTATTGAATACCTCAGGACTTACCTTAATACCGCTTGCAATAATCCTTGACCGATCGATTCTTGGTGCTGCCAATCCAACGGATATATTTATCCCTACCTTAATTGCGACATTTTTCTCTTCGATGGGGGGATTGATTGTGATCTCCATTGTTCAGCGTATTAATCTGTTCGATAAAGTTATACTCGCCTACATCGGTGGACTCACACTATTTGTTTCGCTCGCCATTTATTATTTTGGATCATTGCCACAAGCAGAGCTTCAACAACAATCCAATCTCTTCAGCTCTTTTATAATCATATCGATAATCATGATGTTTCTTGCACTCGGTTGGAAAAATAAAATTCCACTGTATGAGACTTTTGTTGAAGGTGCTAAAGAAGGGTTTGAAACATCCATTAAAATTGTTCCTTATCTGATTGGCATTTTGGTTGCCATTGGGGTGTTTAGAACTTCGGGCGCATTGGATTACCTAATTCAAGGAGTAGGATTTATCATTTCATTGACCGGTCTAAATACAGATTTTGTGGATGCCCTTCCTGTTGCCTTTCTAAAACCCCTGAGTGGTGGAGCTGCAAAAGGCATGATGGTATCCACTATTGAGACCCATGGTGTAGACTCCTTCACGGGTAGATTGGCCAGCATTTTCAGGGGCTGCACTGAAACTACTTTTTATATTTTGGCTGTCTACTTCGGATCCGTAAATATTCGAAAAACGAGATATGCCGTTACAGTAGGTTTAATTGCTGATTTTATCGGAATTGTGGCCGGTATATTCGTAGCTTATCTCTTTTTTCATTAACATTGTTACTATGGACAAGAAAGCGGACATCCAAAAGACCATCTACGACAACGCTAAGAGTCATTTTCTGGGAAACTTCCCCGACTCGCTACCCATTGAACAGGCGTATGTTCACATTGGTATCTATTTGGGGTGGATCATTGATTCGGATTTGTATTCAGAATATTTTGAGGATGAAGCCTCGAATCAAATTTTCCGATTTAAGCGAAGGGAAATATCCTGTACAATCCTAAGTGAGATTTGGGATGGCTATCTTGGCCATGAACTCTTCAATCGGCAAGGAAACATGTTCACCTACTACTATTATGGTGGTGGGCTGTATCGCAACGATTACGATGAGTTACTGGTAAAAAGCCTGCCATCACTTTACCATGTTACAGACACCTGGGAAAACTACGAGAAAATGAAAACCCGCATGGATATGCGTTTTCAAGACTGGCGCAAGCTGATCAGTTGATCAATTACCGGTTAAAAATTTTCCATTTTTATCGATTATCATTTCCCGTCCATCGGAGAGTACAATAATTACTGATCCATTGTCCTCTTGGTATCTCAATGCTGAAGGATTCAGATCCAATTGATAAGGGTTTGTCCAGGCCAATCCATCTGCCCTGTAAACCTTGGAGAGCGATGCCCTGAATTTTTGACCTTCTTTTACTGATGAAAAGTACAGGACATAAAAAATATGTTCGCCTTCATCAGAAGTGACCATTGCAACTGCACCCGGCAAGGTAGATAGTTTGAAATACTTTGGCTCCATCTTTATGGAGATGGAGATATCCGGTCTGCGTGATGGTGTTATGGTATGGAAATAACCCGTCACGTTAAGGGAATCCACATAGGCCAGACCCGCTGTATAGCGTTCATCTTCCATTACCAACATTTTATATTTTTCATTTACGGGATTTGCAAACAACGGAATACGTTCTTCACCCGTGACCAACCACCGCAATGCCTCTTCATACCGTGCTAGCGTTTCGCTTTTTTTACGTTGCTCGCGTTCGGCAAATTCCTTAAGGGCTTTTATATAACTCTTCAACACAACTGGGTTATTGTAGGTATTCTCTACAAAATGGCTGTAGTTGGCAACCATCGCATCCAAATCCGATTCAAATAATTTATTCGCCTTTGCCTCAAGTGTCTTT
>JBGTGG010000191.1:0-1734 GCA_041746855.1 Cyclobacteriaceae bacterium
CCTTTTGCAAAGTTTACCTCCGCAATGGATTCCGGGCCTGCCCCACCGCAGAAAAAGCATTGGCTCATCGGAAACTTTGAAATCACGATGTAGCTATCCCCTTCCGGGGCAAACGGCACATAGTATCCTTGCACGGTAATCTCCTTGCCCACCATTGCCTTTAGTTGGTCTGAAAATTTCGGGACAAAAAGATATTCCCCTAACTTTTCATAATACTTCGGTTCGAATTTCGTCTTGGCAAACTCACTCCATGTGTCGGATGTTTGGGCAAAGCTTGTCACCACCAGCAAACACAATCCCATTAGCATTCCCAATTTTTTCATATACCTCGTATTTTTTTATTCTATAAAAATTAATTTCCTGCCAGCACTTTTGAAATATCAGTGCGATACGCCTGGATTGCAGGCAACAAAGCACATACCATTCCAAGTAACAAGCTTGCCCCCAAAATTATCCATTCTTGCGGATAAAAGATAAATCCATCAAAACCTGCCCGTTGTGCATCTTCCACCACATTGCTGAGCAATACTAAAACCCCATGGCCAAGGAGTAACCCTAAAATACTTCCCAGAAAAGTCATCGTACCACCTTCCAACACAATAGAAGTAAACAATTTCAACCTACTGGCGCCCATTGCGCGCATAATGGCCAAATCATATTTGCGCTCCTTCAGCGAATTATACAACGCAATAAAAATGCTGAGCGCGGAAATAAAAATGAGGATATAAGCAAACCCCATCAACACATCTACACCCACACCAAGAATTGAAAACAATCGGGCTGTTTCAAAAGCCGGTGATGCGGCCTGCATACTACTTTGTCCGTTGACGATCCGTGGCAGTTGCAATGCGCCCATCGGTGACCGGTATTTAATCAACATCGAGGTAATTTCTTTTGTTGAATCCCCTGCCTCCACACTTGAAACCAATAGGGAAGGATTGGAAACAGAATCATGGTCATGGCCGACATGTTCTTCACCTTCCCCTTCTTCGTGGTGCACTTCCCAAATCGTTTCGACATTGCAGAGGATAAGATTATCAATTACACTATTGGTCGGATTCAGAATCCCAACCACCATAAACGGATCGGATTCATGCATGCTTCCTCCTTCCATCAAACCGTGCGCACTTTCAAATTGATCGCCAATCGAAAGGGAAAGTTTTTTGGCAACATTTGCGCCAACAGTAACTTCTAACGTTGAACTCCACCACTTTCCTTCCTTGATGGTAGCTTCATATTGCTCAGGGTAAGCTTGACTGGTACCAACAATTCTAAAATTTTGATAGCTGTCACCAAGTGCTAATGGGATCGCACTTTTCACCAATCTGTTTTTTGCGATACGCTCCGCTTCTGCAAGATTAATATTTCCGGTTGGGAAATCGATGTGAAAGATGTTGCATAATATCAATTGCAGTGGACTTCCCTTTGCACCCACAACCAAATCAATTCCTTTTGAATTTTGGGAGATTTTTTCTTCGAGTTGTGAACTGGCCAACAAGAGGACTGTGATTACCGCAATGCCCAATGCCAACAATAAAATATTCAATGCTGTGTTAAGCGGTTTTGCAACGAGGTAATTCCACACCAGTACAAAAATATTCATAGTTGGATGTGGTTAGGAATGATACTTTTTAATCGTTGATCATGAGTGGCGACCAACAACGTTGCATTGTTTGTCCTGGCAACATCCAATAATAAGTTGATCACTTTTTCACAATTCGAATCGTCCAAAGC
>JBGTGG010000192.1:0-1916 GCA_041746855.1 Cyclobacteriaceae bacterium
TTTTTTCAACAACTCTTCTACATTATCATTTTGTTTGGTCTTAAAAGAAGTGGCATTGAATACAATCGTATCACCTTTGATTTCGACCGGAGCTTTGTCTCCCCGCACCACCACTTCATCTAATTCGGTCTTAGCTTCCTCCATCTTCGCGACACCGATATCCACTACCAGTTGATCGGCTGTGGGTACTACCCGATATGAAAATGTTTTATGTCCTACGAATGTAATCCGAAGCATATACTCTGCCTTGTTTACATTTTTCAATTCAAAGGATCCATCCGCTTTTGAGGCGCCAAAGTTGACTAGTGAAGAATCTGTTGGATTAAGGAGGATAACGGTAGCAGATGGAAGGGGTTTATCATCGCCATCCAACACCTTACCTTTAATAGAAATTTTCTGTGCCAGCGCAGCATGGCTAATCAAAAGCAAGGCGAAAAGAATTTTCTTCATTGAACCAATTTATAAGACCGTAGTATATTTTTTAATCAATTCCGAATGATCATTGTTCTGCCATCCCCACCACGCTTTTGCATTTCCGCACGCATCATGGCGCGAAATTCCGAACCAGAAATTGGCGTTCCTCCGGAAGGAACTTTGATATCTTTTTTGCTTAATTCTCTTTCTTCTACTCTCAAAGCCACAATTGTGCGTTCACCATTGTTTACATCCAGGGCGAGAATTACTCCGGGCAATGCACCATATGTTTCGGGCCCCATAAACATACCAAGCTTATCCGTGTACCATGCAACCACTTCTGATTTGCGTTCTGCATCGGTATAGTAGGCTTGCTTACAGATATACCCTAAAATCTCTTTTGTCTCCGTGCCGAATTTCCAGGGTGTGATTTGAATGGTATCCGTTACCAAATATTTCTTGCCATTAAATTCTTGCTGCGACAAACGGATCTGGTCTTCATGATTGATATAAATTTCAGTTCCCGCACCACCCATTCGAAAGGTCATCCTACCTCCTCCTGAAGAAAACTGCGCATCCTCTTCTTCTTCCACCCGAGGCTTATACATCGACTCTGTTCCATTATAGAAGAGGTCTGCCTTGCGCACGATAAATTCAGGGATCATGCTTTTCATAGATTCCCGCTCGGGCGGAATTCTTTTCCACATATTCATGGTCGATTCATAGGTGATCACACCTTGGCTTTGTGCCATTACGAAATGGGCGGAGATCACCATGACAATGATCCCGATGATAATGATTATTTTCTTCATGATATTTAGTCGGTAAGGATTCAACATTGCTGTAAAACTAGAGCATTGGATGACCGAACTGGGTTAATGGTTCTGAAAGCAATGTTAATTAATGTTAAAAGAAGCAGTTAGTGCCATTGTTAGCCGTTACTTTTGCACCATGTCGGTACAAAAAAACAGGATTACACTATTGTTAATGACTATCAGCATTCTGCTATTGCTGTTGTTGCAATATTTTTGGTTGAAGAGTAGCTATCAAAACGAACGCGAACAACTCCGGAAGGAAACTTCGTCTTTATTTCGAATTACACTTTTCTCGATTCAAGATTCGCTTATGCAGCGGAAAATAAGTGTCATTCCCGACAGTTTACAATCAACACGAATGGGTTTATGGCAAAGAGAAAATGCTGATAGTATAACCAAAATTGCTTTTGAAAGTAAAGAGGCAAGAATTCAAGTTTATCTTCGTGATGATTCTCCTGATTCATTACAACAAATATTCAAACCACTCACCGAACGCATGCACGCAGGACAGCGCAATTTTATAGTTCGATTAAATCGTGATTCAATAAACATAGATAGTCTTACATATATATTTCAAAACGTACTTGTCAAAAACGCAATCCATGTTCCCTTCACTATCTATAAACTTAAACGAGGGGAAGTCCTGAATTTTATTGACAGTCTATATATTGATCCTGTTCATTTTCC
>JBGTGG010000193.1:0-8762 GCA_041746855.1 Cyclobacteriaceae bacterium
AAGGCAACGGAAAGATACTCGTGGTTGGTTGGGGCGGAACGTATGGAGGTATTCACACTTCTGTAACCGAGCTTCAAGAAGCAGGAAAGAAAATAGATTTCTGTCACTTTAATTATATCAATCCGCTTCCAAAAAATACGCAGGAAGTTTTGTCACGATACAAAAAAATTATCGTGTGCGAATTGAACATGGGGCAATTTGCCAACTACTTGAAAAGCAAGTTTACCGGATTGAACATTTTATCGTACACAAAAATCCAGGGGCAACCTTTCACGGTTACGGAGTTGAAGGAAGTCTTTATCCATCATTTAAAAGATTAAGATTATGGCTGATATAATAGATACACCAGCAGTACAACTTACCAAAAAGGATTTCGCAACGGATCAACTGGTGCGCTGGTGCCCCGGTTGTGGCGATTATGCAATCCTTTCTGCCATGACCAGTGCGATGCCGCAAATGGGACTAAAAAAAGAAGATGTTGTTTTTGTTTCCGGCATCGGTTGCGCAGCTCGCTTTCCGTATTACATGAACACGTATGGTTTCCATACGATTCATGGTCGGGGGCCTGCGGTGGCTACCGGTGTGAAACTCGCCAATCCTGAATTAAGTGTTTGGGAAGTACAGGGAGATGGTGATGCACTCGCCATTGGAGGCAATCATTTTATCCATGTAATCCGCAGAAACATTGATATCAATGTGCTGCTCTTTAACAATGAAATTTATGGATTGACGAAAGGGCAATACTCCCCTACTTCCCCGCAAGGGTTGGTCACAAAATCAACACCGTATGGTGCTGTTGAAAGACCATTCCGTGCCGGTGAGCTGGTGATCGGGGCACAAGGAACGTATTATGCGCGCACCATCGATACAAATCCGAAACTCATGACGGATATTTTTATAAAAGCCGCAACACATGTTGGAACTTCTGTTGTGGAAATTTTACAGAACTGCGTGATTTTCAATGACAATGCGCACGCACAAGTAACAGACAAGGCAAATCGTGATGATTTTCAACTCCATCTTGAACACGGCAAGCCCATGTTGTTTGGCAAAGAGAAAGAAAAGGGAATTCGTCTTAATGGCTTATCATTGGAAGTTGTAGTACTCGGACAAAATGGAATTACAGAGAAAGATATTTTGGTTCATGATGCACATACTGAAGATCCTACCTTACATTTGATGTTGATTCGAATGACGGCTCCTCTTTTTCCAATAGCCCTCGGGGTGATTCGGGAAGTAAAAGCGCCATCCTATTTGAATCGTTTGAAACAAGAACAAGAAATTAGTAAAGAAAGAGCAAAGTATAACACCATGGATGAGTTGTTGAACAGTGGTGAAACCTGGGAAGTAAAATAAATGGACAGCGAAGCATTGATCATATTTTTTATTGGTGGCATTGTAATGGTCGGAGCGGGAATATTGGTTTCCAATTTACTTGCCCCTTCATCCAAAAATGCACAAAAAGATGAACCCTACGAATGTGGTATTCCTACTGAAGGCCCTTCGATGATGCAATTCAAAGTTGGGTATTATCTATTCGCTATTTTGTTCTTGATTTTTGATGTGGAAACCGTATTCATTTTTCCATGGGCAGTGGTAATGAAAAAAGTTGGTATGGCCGCCTTTATTGAAATTCTAATATTCTTTGCTATTCTGGGCTTAGGTCTTTTGTATGCATGGAAAAAGAAAGCATTAAAATGGGAGTAAATCAAAACAATATTAATCCAGCAGAACACGAGCAATTACTGAAAGATTTTCCAGGCGAGATCAAACGTGGTCCAGGGAGCAACATTGTCATCACTTCCGTGGATGGAGTCATCAATTGGGCACGCTCAAATTCTTTATGGCCACTTGTTTTTGGTACGAGCTGTTGTGCCATCGAAATGATGGCAACCGGTTCGAGTCGCCACGATTGGTCACGGTTTGGAACTGAAGTAGCTAGAGCAACTCCGCGTCAAGCCGATTTGATTGTGATTGCCGGAACCATCGTCAATAAAATGGCACCTGTTTTAAAAAGACTGTACGATCAAATGGCCGATCCTAAATATGTGATTGCCATGGGTGCTTGTGCCACATCGGGCGGACCATTTTATTACAACACCTATTCTGTGGTGAAGGGCGCAGATCATATTATTCCGGTAGATGTGTATGTTCCCGGTTGTCCACCACGACCTGAAGCATTGCTATATGGCATCATGGAGTTGCAAAAGAAAATAAAAGGCGAATCTATTTCGGATGACAATAATCCGATGAAAGACTTTCTATAAGTATGAGTAATGACGCGTTAAAAGAATTTATTTTAACAATCGTTCCAGAAGCTGAGTGTGTAGAGGGAACGCAGTTCTTGCTGGCATCGATTCCTGCTGAAAGCTTACGGCAACTTGCACTGGAATTAAAAAATAGTCCCACTACAGCTTTCGATTTTCTTTTCTGTTTAACAGGTGTTGACTATGCTGAACATTTGGAAGTAGTCTATCATTTAAAATCTACTTCACACCATCATCAACTGGTTGTAAAAGCAAAAACGAATGGGAGAGAAAATCCTGTCGTGGATACCGTTTGCGATCTCTGGCGAACTGCCGAATTTCACGAACGTGAAATTTTTGATTTGTTTGGAATTCATTTTACCAACCATCCCGATTTAAGAAGATTGTTATTAACAGATGATTGGGTTGGATATCCCTTACGGAAAGATTATGATGATCCCATTAATATGATTGCGTATTAATATGGAAACTGCTTTACCCGAACTCGAATCGCAGGAATACTTCATCAACATGGGGCCGCAACATCCGTCTACCCACGGAGTATTACGCCTTGTACTTTCCCTCGATGGTGAAACTATTCGTAAAGTAGAACCTCATCTTGGTTATATCCATCGCTCAATCGAAAAAATGTGTGAACACGATAGCTACCTGCAAATCGTGCACCTCACCGATCGGATGGATTATCTTTCCTGTCATATCAATAATGAAGCAGTTGCTTTATGTGTAGAACGTGGCCTCGAATTGGAAGTCAGTGATCGGATCAAAGTAATTCGTACCATCATTTCCGAGCTCACACGATTATCTTCACACCAACTTTGGTGGGGTGTAATGGGCATGGACTTAGGTGCTATCACTTCTTTCCTGTATGGATTTCGTGATCGGGAAATGATCACGGATATATTTGAAGAAACGTGTGGTGCCCGACTCACCATGAACTATAATATTCCTGGTGGATTGATGTTTGACATTCATCCAAATTTTCAAAAGCGCACCAAAGATTTTATTACCTACTTTAAAAAGAAGTTACCGGAATACGATACACTACTTTCTAATAATGTAATTTTTAAACAACGAACACAAGGCATTGGTATCCTCTCCAAAGAAGATGCGATTTCTTTTGGCGTAACCGGTCCAACTGGTCGGGCGTCTGGGTTTTCATGCGACATTCGCAAACATGAACCCTATAGCGGTTATTCAAACATCAAGGTCAATGAAATCCTGCACACGGATGGTGATTGCTTTGCGCGTTACAAATGCCGCATTGATGAAATGTGGGAATCGATGCGCATCATTGAAGAATTAATCGACAATATTCCGGAAGGCGAATATAAAATGCCAACCAAAGCCGTAATCAAATTACCGAAAGGTGAATATTATCAAAAGGTAGAGACCGCTCGTGGTGAATTTGGTGTGTATATTATCAGCGAAGGACAAAAGAGTCCGTATCGATTAAAATTCCGTTCACCCGGTTTTAGTAATCTCTCTGCATTGGATCATATGGCCCGGGGTTGTAAAATTGCCGACCTGGTCGCAATCATGTCAACATTAGATTTAGTAATCCCAGACATTGACCGATGAAGTGGCTCTACGACTTTTCTTATTTAACACAGTCCATTCACGAAAGCTTATCGGAAAGGTTCGAAGCACCCACTGTTGTTATTATTGAAATGGTATTGGTGGGTATTTGCTTTATGATATTGTTTGCGATACTCGGTTTGGTGCTCGTCTATGCCGAACGAAAAGTAAGCGCATTCTTTCAACAACGGTTAGGGCCTATGCGTGTGGGCAAATGGGGGACCGCACAAACACTTGCGGATGTCATCAAGCTTTTATTAAAAGAACCGTTGATGAATAAGGGTGCAGATAAATTTTTATTCAATCTTGCGCCTTATATTATTATGATTGCCGCTTTCATGGCGATTGCAGCATTGCCCTTTGCAAAGGGGTTGCAAGCATTGGATTTTGATATTGGTATTTTGTATGTCACGGCTATTTCATCTCTGGGGGTGATAGGAATATTATTGGCAGGTTGGTCGTCTGACAATAAGTACTCGCTAATTGGCGCGATGCGTTCCGGTGCACAGATCATTAGCTATGAACTTTCAGTAGGTTTATCCTTGCTTACTATCGTAATCTTAACGGGAAGTTTGCAACTTAGCACTATTGTGGAATCGCAAGCGAACGGTTGGTGGATTTTCAAAGGACACATCCCCGCATGGATTGCCTTCTTGATTTTCATGATTGCCAGCACAGCCGAAACTAATCGTGGTCCTTTTGATTTGGCGGAAGCGGAATCGGAACTGACGGCTGGGTTTCATACAGAATACTCAGGATTGAAATTCGCATTTTTCTTTTTAGCAGAATTCGCAAACATGTTTATCATTGCAGGAATTGGCGCAACGGTTTTCTTTGGTGGATGGATGCCGTTTCATATTGGCAATTGGGAAGCGTTCAATGCGATCATGGATTTTATTCCTCCGCTATTTTGGTTTTTCGGAAAAGTGAGTTTCATTATCTTTTTGATGATGTGGTTTCGCTGGACTTTCCCACGGTTGCGGATTGACCAGTTATTAACATTGGAGTGGAAATATTTATTGCCCGTCAATTTGATGAATATTGTATTGATGGCATTTTTGGTTTTGATGGGATGGCATTTTTAATAAAAAGTTCACGCAAAGACGCAAAGGTTACGCAAAGAACGCGAAAATAAAATTCAGCTAGCGTTACCTTAGTAGTCTTTGCGTGAAAAAATAATTATGACTGAAAACGAAATATCGTATCGAATAATAGGCTGTGCCATTGATCTTCATAGGTCATTGGGACCAGGCTTATTAGAGTCTGTTTATGAGACAACACTGGCCTATGATTTAAGACAGGTCGGCTTGGAGGTTAAAACTCAAGAACCGATGCCACTTGTCTATAAAGAAGTGAAACAAGATGTAGGGTATCGATTGGATATACTGGTAGAAGGCAAAGTAATCGTTGAAGTTAAATCTGTAGAGAATTTAGCTGAAGTTCACTTTGCACAAGTACTTACATACTTGAAACTAGCGGATAAAAAATTAGCGCTTTTAATTAATTTTAACACGAAAATCTTAAAAGATGGTATACACCGATTGGTTAATAATCTTTAAGGAGAAAGGTTTTTACTAAGAGACTCAAAGAATTGGCAGAGATCCCGAAGCTATATTCCCACGAAAATTATCTTTGCGGGCTTTGCGAAAAACCTTAGCGCACTTTGCGTGAAATAGCAGAAGCAAATGAAAAGTATTATAAACTACTTTAGAGAAATATTTTCAGGATTAAAGTCCTTGATGAAAGGTATGGCCGTCACCGGACATTACTTTACGCATCCTAAAGAAATTATCACTCAACAATACCCTGAGAATAAAGACACGCTAAAAATGTTCGAACGCTTTCGCGGAGAAGTGGTATTGCTTCATGACGAAAATAATGAACACAAATGCACTGGCTGCACGGCCTGTGAAGTAGCGTGTCCTAACGGAACGATTGAAATCATCCCTAAAAAAGTTGAAGTAGACGGAAGAAAAGTAAAAGCCATTGATCAGTTTGTCTATCATTTACAAATGTGTACAATGTGTGGTCTGTGCATACCTGCTTGCCCAACGGATGCAATTGTGATGGCCAACACATTTGAGCATGCCGTTTTTGATCGGTCGAAGCTCACTAAGATTTTAAATAAACCGGGTTCAAAAATAATGGACGGAATAAAATAATGAAAAGCGCTGCGATCATATTTTATACACTCGCCTCCGTAATGATTGTGTTTTCATTGCTGGCCGTTACCACACGAAAAATTCTTCGTGCTGCCGTTTATCTCTTATTTGCATTGGGTGGCACCGCAGCATTGTATTTCATGGTGGGCTATAACTTTCTTGCAGCCGTACAACTCATTGTCTATGTTGGAGGTATTGTGGTATTGATTATCTTTTCCATCCTGCTCACCTCTCACATTAATGAAAAACTCCAAAAACCTGATCCGCTAAAATTGATCCTTACTGCTGTAGTTGCTTTGGCAGGCACTAGTTTGGTGCTGTATGTTTTGGGCAACCACACTTTCATTGCTCAAAATCCTACAGGGGCAACCGCTGATGTTGAAACAATTGGACTGATGTTGTTGAATTATGGAACGGGTGGATATGTGTTGCCTTTCGAAGTGATCAGTATTTTGTTGCTGGCCGCGATGGTTGGCGCCATTGTAATTGCAAAACGAAATAAACCTTCTGATAATGGTTGAGCACGTTCCCATAAGCCATGTATTGATTGTAACAACCGTGTTGTTCTTTATTGGTGTCTACGGGTTCCTTACCAGAAAAAATTTAATCACCATGTTGATCAGTGTGGAGTTGATGCTCAACGCTGTGAATATCAATTTTGTGGTTTTTGATAATTATCTTTTTCCCGGAAAATTAGAAGGGCATTTTATTTCCTTATTCATTATTGCTATTGCGGCAGCAGAAGCAGCCGTGGCCATTGCAATTTTTATTAACCTCTATCGAAACATTCGATCCATCGATGTTGAGCATGTTGACAAAATGAAATATTGATGGGATTTGAATACACGATATGGATTTTCATCTTGCCGCTGATAGCCTTTGTTATCAATGGTCTTGGCAGTGGAAAACTCCCCAGTCGTGTTTCCGGTTGGATTGGAACAATTGCTATTGGTGTTTCAGCTTTTCTTTCCTGGCAAACCGCTTTTCAATATTTCTCAAATTCCACGCAAGAAAAAGTAATTCCATTCAATATTCCATGGTTACGCTTTACTGAGACTTTACAAATCGATATGGGAATTTTACTCGACCCCATTTCAGTAATGATGCTCGTGGTGATCACTACCGTTTCATTAATGGTGTTCATCTACAGTCAAGGGTACATGAAAGGAGATGATGGGTATGATCGGTATTTCTCTTTCCTATCATTGTTTAGTTTTTCCATGTTGGGATTGGTAGTAGCAACCAACCTTTTTCAGATGTACATGTTTTGGGAATTGGTTGGTGTATCGTCCTACTTATTAATTGGATTCTACTTTGACAAACCCGCAGCCGTTGCCGCTTCCAAAAAAGCATTCATTGTTACACGCTTTGCTGACCTTGGATTCTTATTGGGAATACTGATTCTCTCCTACTACACTGGGACATTTAGTTTTGAAATCCTTACACAACCTGATCAACTCAGCTCGACATTAACCACCACCTATTTTGGTTTCTCAATTGCAGGATGGGCATTGTTATTGATTTTCATAGGCGGTGCAGGAAAGTCTGCGATGTTCCCGTTGCACATTTGGTTGCCTGATGCGATGGAAGGCCCAACGCCTGTTTCCGCATTGATCCATGCCGCTACCATGGTGGTCGCTGGCGTGTATCTTGTCGCGCGATTGTTTCCATTGTATTCATTCCATGCACCCGAAGTATTGGATGTAATCGCCTTCCTTGGTGCATTCACAACTTTATTTGCTGCCGTCATTGCGTGCACTCAATTTGATATCAAACGGATTCTTGCGTTTTCTACCATGTCACAAATTGGATACATGATGTTAGCGCTGGGGGTATCCGGCTATGCGGTTGATGGACTTGGTTTTACTGCTTCGCTCTTTCATTTATTCACGCATGCATTCTTCAAAGCATTATTGTTCTTAGGCGCAGGTTCAATTATCCATGCCGTTCATACCAATGATATTCGAGAGATGGGTGGGTTGCGAAAATTTCAACCCATCACACATGTTCTATTTTTGATTGCGTGTTTGGCAATCGCAGGCATCCCGCCTTTCGCAGGATTTTTTAGCAAAGATGAAATCTTAGCGGCTGCCTATGCACAGCATCCAATTTATTTTGGAGTAGCCACATTTGTAGCGGGACTCACAGCATTCTATATGTTCCGCTTATACTTTATTGTCTTTTGGGGAAGAGAAATAAATTATCAGCATGCTCCTCAAGAATCTCCAATGACCATGTTGATCCCAATGATGGTGCTGGGACTCGGGTCAATCGTAGCTGGCTTTGTTCCTTTTGGAAAGTATATCACCATCGATGGACAGTCAATGGAAAGCCATCTTCATATTCCAGTAGCAATTACTTCAGTCGTGGTAGCGCTTATTGGCATTGGGACAGCCTGGAAATTCTATAAGTCTGAATCTGCTTCATCAGAAAAAGCTGCGAAAGCCTTAGGTGGTTTTTATGTCTCTGCACAAAACAAATTCTTCATTGACGAGTTTTACGTATTTGTGACGAAAAGCATCATCTTCAAATTGATCTCAAAACCAATAACATGGTTCGATAGAAATATCATTGACGGATTTATGAATGCTGTTGCCACCGTAACGAATTACATTTCCGAAGAAATAAAAGAGTTGCAATCCGGGCAACTTCAGAAATATGCATTCATTTTCATTTCCGGAGTACTTGTCATTTTACTAACCGTCATTTACACGAACCAATAGCATGAATATCCTGATCCTCCTCATCGGTGTTCCCG
>JBGTGG010000194.1:0-17912 GCA_041746855.1 Cyclobacteriaceae bacterium
GATAAACTAAATTCTGATAAACTTGAATTTGGATTGGAAGGTGGTGTCAATTTTTCTGAGTTTGCCGGGTTGGAAGATGATATTAAAGGCAACTTCAATCTTGGGTTTTATTTTGATTTTAAACTGAAGAATCCTGTATGGAAGGTTCATACAGGAGTCATTGTGAAATCGACAATGGGTGCGCAGGGGCTACCAGTTTATCCTTTGGGTCAACAAGATTTAAATGATGCATTTGAGGGTGGGGAAGTGGTGCGTAAGATCAATTATTTCAACGTGCCGGTGTTGATGAAATACATGGTGGGTCCGCAATTTTATGTTCAAAGCGGAATCCAACTTGGGTTACGGACAAAGGCCAAAGACATATTTTATCAGGAGATAAACAAAAAGGATGACCTTACTTTTGAGCGGGAAATCAGTAACGACTATCACCGGATTGATGCTGGTGTTGTTGGCGGCATTGGGTATCGTTTGCTTGGCGGAAATGGGATGAATATTGGTGTCAATTACTATTTAGGAATCGTTGACATCACTACCAGTCATGATACGAAACAGTATAATCGATCTTTATATTTCACGGTTGGTATTCCAATCGGGGTGAAGAAAAAGAATTCCACGCCTGAAGAAACGGACTAGCAATAAATCCCCGTTCAGTAGAAGATGATTAAGATTGGGGAATTTAATTGCGTTTAACCAATGCAATAATTTTACTGAATGGATTTTCATAAAAACCTTCCTGTAACCATTCTGTGTTCTGTATTGATTTCATTAGGGTATGCGCAATCCAACGATTCAATCCCTCAAAAAGATATTGTTGAAGTTTTTACCAAGGCCATTAAGCTTGAAAGGAAACAAAAAGAAAGGGAGTCCAGAAAAGTAATGTTTTCGCTGATTCCGGTTGCCCCTTCATCTTCAGGTGGCAAACAAGTATTTGTATCTTCCCTTCGTGCTGCGTTTTACTTAGGGCCACTCGCCACCACCAATTTATCGAATGTAACACTGATTCCTTTTTTTGATTTTCGTGGATCGGGCGGAATATATATGCGATCAAATTTATGGACGCATGAAAACAAGTGGAATATTTTGGGCGAACTTCGCGTGGCACAGAATTTTTTGTATACGTATGGTCTTGGGGCCAACACCCAAGAGGACGCACAAAGCACTATCAAGTATGATCAGTTTCGTGTTTATGGAGTTTTTCACAGGAGGATACTGCAAGACAAAGATTTTTTTATTGGGGCCGGTATTTATTTCGATCAATTTTCTTCTATTGAAGAACAAGATTCGGGTACTGAAGACAGTGCGTTTAAGGAGTATGGTATTGGTACCTCAGGTAAATCAGTATCGTCTGGTTTAACCGTTAACCTTCTTCGCGATAACCGCTCAAATTCAATCAATCCCACAGAAGGTTTTTATACAGCGCTGGTCTTGCGGGCACAAGGAAAGGAAGTGGGAAGTGATAACACGTGGTCATCGCTATACCTGGATGCAAGAAAATACTTTTCTTTTAGTGAAAAGCGGCACAGTGTACTGGCATTTTGGTTTCTTTACTGGGGAACATATGGGGAAATCCCTTATCTAAATTTAACGGGTACTGCCATGGACTTTGATACACGCACGGGCAGGGGCTATTCGCTGGGCCGATATCGCGGTGAGCAAATGTTGTATGGGGAAACCGAATATCGATTTGATATTTCCGCCAATGGACTTTGGGGAGGGGTTGTTTTTGCAAACCTTCAATCCTATACCGAACTTGAAAGTGAAAGGTTTGAATACATTAAAGTTGGTGCAGGTGCAGGGGTGCGGTTGAAATTTGATAAAAGATCAGCTACCAATGTGACATTGGATTTCGGTTTTGGAAAAGATTCGTTTACTGTTCGTTTGAACCTGGGCGAAGTTTTTTAGTTTGGAGATTCTATTTTTAGAAACAAATGGTAAAGAAAGTTTTAGTTGTTGTATTCTTCCTTGGTAGCAGTACGCTTTCAAAAGCACAGTCTGATCAACAACTTTGGTTTGAGTATATGCTTACACATCCTTTTGCCAACTCCTGGGAGCTAGAACATGATGTTCGCTATTCCACTACACTTACCTCACCTCACTGGAGGGCCTTTCGTTACTACCCTACGTTGAGCTGGTCGTTCTCTGAAAATCTTGATTTTATGGGTGGGCTCACATTTGCATACAACGTTCAGGCAGATGCGGCCAATACGATCGAACTTCGGGAGATGCTCGGTTTTCGGGTGCACATAACACCCAATCGTAGGATACTGACACGGTTTCTAGTGCGTGGGGAAAATAGAAATTTGCAAAACACAGAAACAAAAGATTGGACTTCTTCAAACCGCTTACGCATGCGTGGTGAAGCAATTATCCCACTCAATAACCCCACCATGTTCAATAAAGACAAACTCTTATATGGTATCGTGGATGCAGAATGGTTTTTTACTGTTGATCGGGATTTGAATGAGCGGTTTGCGAATAGGTTTCGCATACGCAGCGGGTTAGGATATCGTTTTAATTATAATTTCCGCGCAGAATTTATTTATTCGTACCAGGAATCACGCAACCAGCAAGATGATGCCAATCCCACTAGTGACAATATTTATCGATTCAGGTTTCGTCATTTTATCAACAAAAGCAAACCTTCTAAAACCTTGGGTGTGGGCAATTAATCCACTGTATCTAAATCCGGATCTTTTACAATCAAACTATCGATTTCCCCATTTTCAGAAAGTATTATCGCCACGCCACGGGTAGAAGGAAATTGTGCGAGGATGATCAGCATAATGGAAGTAATTGGTACCGACAAAAACATGCCGAGCAAGCCCCACACATATCCCCAAAAGGACAAGGTGATCACGACCACAAGCGGGCTTAGGTTCAATGACTTTCCCATTACCCGCGGTTCGATATAATTTCCAACAACCAGTTGGATTACTTGTATACTGGCAAATATCCAAATGAAATACCACAGACTACCGAATTGAACGATCGCAAAAATGGAAGGTAAAAAAGTAGCAATAAAAGATCCGATGTACGGGATAAAGTTCAGCAGAAAAATTATGAAGGCCCAAAGAAAGGCATAATCGACACCGTATAACAACAGTATAATGTAACTGAGTCCTCCTGTCAGCAAGCTTACATATGTTTTTAACGTTACATATTGGTTGGTGGAGCGGTAGATTTGATGGATCAATTTTTTTATGCGATTTCTCTTATGTATATCTGAGAAAACAAGTTCGCCTTTTTTGGAAAGCGAAACTTCTTCCAGGAATATAAACACAACGTAGATAATCACCAGGAAAATGTTGCCCACAAATGATGTAAGCGATGCAAGTATTCCTTGTAAATAGCTTTGGATATCCAGGGCGCTGATTCTTTCTTTTACCACATCGGTAATATTCTCAACACGGAACATATCACCCATTTGATTGAGAAATTGATTTAAGGAGGATTCATAGATTGAAAAATTCTTGACCATCTGGCTCAGGTTGGTCACGATAATATCGATAGCAGTTTGCAGTGACAAGAAAATAATGGCGATGGCGATTGTTCCGCGAATCCATTTAGGAAAGGGTCTTCCCTTTATTTTTATCCTACCGATAAAATCTTCCAGTGCTTTAATGATGTACCAGAAAATAACGGCCAACACAATGGGCTGGAGTAATTCACTGAAATAGATCAGCCCCGCGATAACCATCAGGATTAAAATGCTGACAAAAAGTATTTTCGATAGCGGTGTAAGTTCAGTTTCCTCTTTCATTTAACAGGTTTGGGAACCAAGATAGCAACGATTAATTCAACAAAAAATATGGTAGATCATGAATTGAAATTATCGTGCGGTTGGTTGACTCAATAAAGTTCAAATCGAAGCCCTGCGAACATTCGGATTCCCTGATTTGGTGCGAATACGTAAGTGGGGTCAAACGTTAGGTTATACGGATTGTCTATTTCTAAGTGCTTATCGAACGGATCATGCGGCCTGGCAATACTGTTGGCAGGCGGTGTGTAATTCAATAAATTCTTGACGCCACCATAAATTGAGAATCGATCATTGAATTTATAAGTAAGTTGAATATTCTGAATGCTCCATACCGGTGATCTTGGATCGCGTGGATCTTCCTTACTTAAAAGTGGAAGGTCCATCGGCCCATAAAGATTTCCGGTATAGTCAACAGAAAATTTAGGTGTGAAGGGATAAGAAATGGTCCACACCGCTGTATAATTTTCTGTTAGTAATTGTTGCATCTTTTCTGTTTGTCCCAAATCATTTTTTTCCATTGTATAAACATCCATCAATGTACCGCCTGCTAATATTTTTAAGCCGTTGGTAAAATTGAAATCAAGGTTTAGGGTAAGGCCTTGTGAGATGGCATACCCGTCCAAATTGCGGTATCGGATTTCATTGGTGTTGGTTAAGTAATCGGGAATAATTTTGTTGTTGAAGTGCGTGAAAAAGGCCGTTGCATCCAATTGGATGTATCCATTGTGCATCACTATTTTTTTTCCGTAGTTGATGTTGGTGTTCCAGGAAGTTTCGGGTTTCAGGTCTTCTTCAAAGACAACAGCCCGGGCACCGGTCAGTGCTGCGTGGTCTTCTGTAAAAACATTGGCCACACGGTATCCATTTCCGATACTCACCCGCAGCACATCATTTTTTGAATGCGATGACCATTTATAGTTTAGCCGTGGCGAAAAAATATTGCCATGAATAGAATTGTAATCGTATCGCATTCCCAACAACACTTTATTCCGATCATTGATGGCAATTTCATCTTGGACAAAGATACCGGGCAGCCACGTGATTGAAGTTCCATTTTCTGTCGCAACGGTGTTATCATCATACCAGGTGTAGCGTACTGCAGCGCCCACTAAAAAATCATTTTTACCAGCTGCTTTGTTCCAGGTTAACTGGCCGAAAACAATTTTTTGATCCCCAAAATAGGGTGTGGTTCCGTAATACGAATTTTGATTGTGGTTATTGGCGGAAAAGCTGAAAATTATCTTTTCTTCAATCGGCAATTGATACGCTGACATGATTTCCCATCGCTTCGTATAAATACTTTCTCCGTATATACTATCACCGCCACGAAACGCAGGTGTCCAGTTCATTTGGCCACCCCAACGATCTTCATAGTTGTAGCGTGCCACAATCGTAAACACACGATTTTCTTTTCGGTCAAAACTTACTTTGTTGAAAACGGAAATCCGGTTTTGTAAGGTTACATCCGTAAAGCCATCACCATTGTTATCGATCGGGTTTTGATAGTTGAAGTAATTGATACCGAGCAGCGATTGCGCTTTTTGCCCAACGTTAAATTTCACCGCCACATCCGTATTGAACTCTGCCCACGAAGTTGCCATCTGATCAATCGAAACAATGGGTGCATAGGCCGGTCGTTTTGTGATTACATTTATTAATCCAGCAACCGCCTCTGATCCATACAAAGTAGACGCAGGACCTTTCACCACTTCAACGCGATCGATTAAAGAAGCCGGTATCCCCGTTAAGCCGTAAACGGTAGCAAGACTGCTTACAATCGGCATTCCATCAATCAACACCATTGTATATGGTCCTTCCAACCCATTGATATGGATATCACCTGTGTTGCAAATATTGCAATTGACTTGTGGCCGAACGCCATTGATGTTGGAAAGTGATTCAAATAAACTCGGAGCCGGATTTTTTAAAAAAAATGTTGGTGTATACACTTCAATCGGAACCGGACTATCAAGTTTTGTAACTTCTTTTAACGTGCCCGAGACCACCATCACTTCTTGCAATTGACTCACATCTTCGCGAAGTCGTATGGTATAGAAATCGCGACTGGCAGCAATGGAGGTTTCTGTTGTAAGAAAACCTGTGAATGAAATGATGAATTTTTTAGAACTATGTGCCGGTATCTGTAGATGAAATTCCCCTTTATCGTTGGTGATCGTTCCGGTTTGCGTATTTCCTGAGAAATAAACAGAAGCACCGGGTAGGGCTTCACCGGTAGCATAGTCCAGCACCACCCCACTGATCTGGCGTTGTGCGAACGCACCCGAAAGGCTAAGCATGACAAAAAATATTATAGAAAGGGCTTTTTTAAGCATTTTTAGTCCATTACTCTATTAGAAATACAAAAATAATAAATTAGGGAAGTCTAAAAAAATAATTTTGGATATAATATGATGAAAATGTTGCTCCCACAGCGGGTAATCCGGATTTAATCCGAAACTATGCGGCTACTTCCTCTGTTAAACTTTGTGAAAAACACAATTTCATTAATTAACCCCTCAGAAATGAAAGCCATTTGGAATGGAGAAATCCTTGCGCAAAGCGATGACACGGTTGTAATTGAAGGCAATCATTATTTTCCCGAATCAAGTTTGAAAAAGGAATTTATTAAGGAGAGTGATACAGAAACTACGTGTGCATGGAAAGGAACTGCTAACTATTACACACTGAATGTGAATGGAAAAGAAAATCCGGATGCCGTGTGGTACTATGCAACACCAAGTGAATTGGCTAAAGGAATAAAAAATAGAGTTGCTTTTTGGAAAGGTGTTGAGGTCAAGAAATAATGGCATTATTCTAGTTGCTTTTTTAATTTTAAATAGAATAGTTATCGGTACATAGAAATAAACCTATTTTTTTGAATGTCACTTCTTGATCAATTTATAAAAACCCGCAATCATTCAGTAGCGATTTGTGCACCATTAAAATTGGAGGACTATGTGGTGCAACCCGTTGTAGATGTAAGTCCACCCAAGTGGCACCTCGCGCACATCACCTGGTTTTGGGAAGAGTTTGTGTTGGCAAAATATTCTGATGGATATAAACGGTTTCATCCGCGCTATGCATTTCTTTTTAATAGTTATTACAATGGGATAGGTGATCGTGTACTGCGATTGCATCGTGGCAATATGTCGCGTCCTTCGGTGGAGGAGATTTTGGAATACCGAAAGTATGTAGATGAGCACATGATTAATTTATTGAGTGTGAATACATCAGTCGAACTCCATGAACTAGTTGCTTTGGGAATCAATCATGAACAGCAACATCAGGAATTGTTGCTTACCGACATCAAATATATTCTGGGCCACAATCCATTATTCCCGTTATATAAAGATGATTTTCAGGAAACAGTAAAGAAAGAGACAGATTATAGTTTTGTTTCCATGGAAGGCGGAAATTATTCAATTGGATTTTCAGGCGAAGGGTTCTCCTTTGACAATGAATCTGCAAAACATGAAGTCCGGTTGCAACCGTTTAGCATTCGCAAAAGTTTGGTAACAAACGGGGAGTATATAGAATTTATAAAAGATGGCGGTTACACTCATCATGATTATTGGCACAGTGATGCGTGGGCTTGGATCACTGAGAATCAAATTGAAGCCCCACTGTATTGGTATATGCAGGATGGTAGTTGGAACAGGTATGCACTATCAGGATTTGAAAAGGTAAATATAGAGGAACCCGTTACACACATCAGCTTTTATGAAGCGGCCGCTTTTGCGGAATGGAAAAACATGCGCCTTCCAACCGAGTTTGAATGGGAAGCAGCAAGTAATCAATTTGAATGGGGTACACGATGGGAACATACGAACAGTGCTTATCTACCATACCCAGGTTTTCAAAAAGCTGAAGGTGCCATTGGCGAATACAATGGAAAATTTATGATTAATCAAATGGTGCTACGTGGAGGATCAGTAGCAACACCGGAAGGACATACACGAAATACCTATAGAAATTTTTTTCACCCACAATTGCGATGGCAATTTAATGGCATCCGTTTGTGCAAAAAGTAGACAAGATGATATCCACGGAAATACAGTATACAGATGTAGCGCAAGCAGTTGAAGAAGGTTTTGCGCAAACACCAAAGCGGTTGCCGAGTTGGCTTTTTTATGATGCAACTGGTGATAAGATTTTTCAAGCCATCATGCAAATGCCAGAATACTATTTGACCCATTGTGAGTACGCTATTTTCCAAAAGCATAAAGAACAAATCGGTCAGTATTTTTCTAAAAGTAATGATCCGTTTAACCTGGTGGAACTGGGAGCGGGCGATGGCTTGAAAACCGAAATCCTGTTGCAGCATTTTGTTGACACGGGAATGGGATTCAGCTATTCCCCAATCGATGTTTCAGAAGCGGTGTTGTTGCAACTTCAGAGTCGATTAAAGGAGTCGGTGCCTAATCTGGCAATTTCTCCAATCAACAGTAGGTACGCTGAAGCACTCGAATTCCTTTCGGCAGACGAGCAGCGCAAAGTATTTTTATTTCTCGGTGCTAACATTGGAAATTTCACACCACAAACTGCTATGGATTTTTTGAAATCTATTTCAACTACTATGACTGAAGATGATATGCTATTGGTCGGTTTTGATTTAAAGAAAGATCCGCGTATTATTTTGGCAGCGTATGACGATGCGCAGGGCATCACAAGCGATTTTAATTTGAATTTGCTTACCAGGTTAAACCGCGAACTAGGTGCTGATTTTAATCTGGATCACTTTAGTCACAATCCCTATTATGATCCTGCTACGGGATTAACCAAAAGTTATTTGGTGAGCTTAAAAGATCAGAAGGTTTATTTCGAAGCATGCGAGAAACTTGTTCACTTTGATCAGTGGGAAGCAATCCATACAGAAGTTTCACAGAAATACGACTTCAACATGATTAGTAAATTAGCCAGCCTCACAGGATTAACAATCGTGGATACGTTTTATGATGATCAACATTATTTTTGTGATGTCTTGTTTCGTAAGAATGGTGGATGATTTAATTCCTTCCGCAATCAACGATCACCACTCCTCGATCCCTTCACTGGGCTTCCATTTTGAATCGGGTTCGAAATAATCCCATAGCAATCGCGATACATTTCGAAGGAGAACATAACCTTCGTTATCCGGGGCCCAGCTTTCATCTTTTTGGTTTTTAGTAATAACACAAAAGACATAATCACCATGCGGTGCATTGACCAGCACGACTTCTGATCGCGATTTATTGACAGCACCTTGTTTGGAAGCTGACTGGACATACGGTGGGATTTGCGATAGTGCTTCACCGTCCCAATAGATGCGGGTTAAATTTCTATAGATCCTTTCGCCTGCACGTTTGCTTATGACTTCGCCATTGCGGATGCTCACTACTAAATTTGCCATCTCACGTGGTGTTGTCTGTCCCCAACCAAACCTGCTTCGGTTGGATTCCCTACCCGGTGTTCGTGAATTGACGCGCGTGTGTTCATACCCGTTTTCTTGTAGCCATTGATTTATTTGCGTTCCGGTTCCCGCTAATTGTTGGCACCATAGGCTCGCGGTATTATCGCTGGTCGTGATCATCAACATCAATATTTTGCTGAGGGCAATTTGTTCACCATCTTTAAAAGAACCCAGGATGTCATCACCTTCATATAACAGTGAGTCTTTATAGGTTAGCGTTGCATGGTAATCAATTTCACCTTTCTCGATCTTGTTGAACATTCCAACAATGATGGGCACCTTGATCATGCTGGCCGTTGGAAAAATGGTATCGGCATTGATCGCGACTGTTTTTCCGGTTGTAAGATGTTGAACAAAAATCCCGACATCACCCTGAAAGGAATCTACTAACGGTTGTAACTTTTGCGTTAATGCTTTGTCGTCTTGACTAAAAGCTGAGAATGAAATTATCAGCACGAAATAGATTGGTAGTTTTCCCATTGCTTTTATTTATTCTTTAAATCGATTTGTGTCTTTTTTATTTGAAGGAAGTATGATTCCTTCATTCTCTTTCTAAGTACGAACATTAACACATTCGTTGCAAATAATCCATAAGATATTGGTTCCATTGCAAATCATGATTTCTATCATATAGACACCCGATAAAAGACGGTTTTTTAAAATACAATCTGTCTTAGATTTATTCCATCGTAATTTAAAAAGCAAGAATTATGGAAACACATCAATATCAAGTGGACATTCGTTGGGATCATGATCGGAAGGGTGTCATGTGCTCACCGGAAATCAATACAGTTATAGGAAGTGCAGGCTGTATTGAGGTGGCCACTCCGCCACAATTTGCAAAAGGGATTCCGGGGATTTGGTCTCCCGAGCATTTATTCACCGCTGCCGTTAGTAGTTGTTTGATGACAACCTTCTTAGCCATTGCTGAAAATTCAAAACTGGAGTTCTCGGCTTTTTCGTGTTCGTCATCAGGCAAACTGGAAAAAGTGGACGGAAAATTTTTAATGACGGAAGTTTTACTGGAGCCTACCGTTACCATCTCCAATGAAAAGGATTGCGAACGTGCCTTGCGCATTCTCGAAAAATCAGAAGCAGCATGTTTGATATCCAACTCGATCAAATCGAAAATCATTCTACGGCCAACGGTGAATGTGTTGGTGGTGCAGTAGGGTTATTATCGAGAAATAACTTGACAATTCGGAAGTGTTTTTGTAGAAGTGGGTATTATCAAAACTTCCACTTCGTTCTAAAATCCCTTGTCAACTCTTGATTCGTTAAAATCGCCCGCACCATTTCCACCGGCATACTATTTTCACGTAGCACGGCATCATGGTATTGCTTGTAGGTCATTTTTCCAGAGTCCACCAACTCTTTTTTCATGGCATAAAATTGCATGCCACCGATCATGTACGCGATTTGATACAATGGTTCATAACCTCCGGTGAAAGAACGTCTCACTTCCCCTTCAGCATTGGCGCGTTCGTGCCCCACACGATCTACTAAATAATCAATGCATTGTTGTGGTGTCCACTTTCCAAGATGGTAGTTTAATGAAAAGATAATGCGCGCACAGCGGTGCATTCGCCAGAACAACATGCCAATCCGGTCTTCCGGTGATTGCGGGAATTTCATATCCCAAAGAATAAGTTCCCAGTATAACGCCCAACCTTCTGTCCAGAAAGGTGTGCGGTAAAAGCGGTATTCGTGATTTCTTCTGTTCATAAATCCTTGTAAATGATGGCCGGCAATTAATTCATGATGCACCGTGGCGCGTGAGAAGTGTGGGTTGTTGCCCCGCATGCTCATTAGTTTATCGTCATGGTTCATCTCATCGGTAGGATAGGAAATTTGCAACACTTCCCCACCCAGAAAAAACGGACTGATCAATTGACGTTCCGGTGGGATCATGCTCATTCGCCAGGTTTCTTCTGCAATGGGAGGGATGGTGAGTAAATCATTCTTCTTTAAAAAGTCAACGGACTCATTGTATAATTTCAGCATCGCCTCCGGTTGATAGCCTGGTGGAACATACGCTTGCTTTACTTTTTCCTGAGCCGCTTTCCAGTCATTGCCGAAGCCCATTTCATTGGAAGCTTTTAACAACTCTTTATCACACCATTCAAATTCTTTCATGGCGATCTCCACCAATTTTTCCGGACTATAAGGAATGAATTCACTAGCCAGCAAGCGTAGCAGTTCTTCTTTACCGATTGGATTTCCAATAATTCCGCTGCCATCATCTTTCGGAAGGGTATTTTTTTCAACTTGTTCAGCCAGTAGTTTAGAATAATCGGTAAGCATGCCGTCAAGTTTTTCATAGGGTTTTTCTACCCACCAGGTAAATTCCGGATCATATCCTTTATAAAAGTCTTGTACGCTTTTCAAAGCTTTTTTATGTCCCGCTATAATGCCTTCCATTCTGCTCGTGAGCGATCTGGGAAACGATGGTTTCTCAGCTTTTACTTTTGCGGAAAGGGAGCTTAACGTTTTGCTAATTTCATTTAAAGTAGCAGCAGTTTTCTGTCCATCTAGGTGCTTTCCTCTTCTCCTTTCCACTTCCAATGCATATAGCGGTTCGGCATAGTCGATCCATTTTTTTACCTGATTGTATTCTTTTTCCTCAACCGAAAGTTGAAAAAGCTGATTGTCAAGAAAATTATTGATCAATATGTAATCCACCTTCCCACCAACGGAAAATTCTTCGAAGGGTAGTTTTGCAAGTTTCGATTGATAGTCTTTGTAAAATGTTTTGAAGCGCTCCCTTCGTTCGGGTGCGTTGTCAATAAAATAAAACCGCGACAAGCTTCCGTAATCGGCCATCAATTCAGTTGAGAGTTGATAGAGTTCACTAACGGGTTGATTATTGGTTTGGGCTTTCCCATTAATAAAGAGAAAACTGAAAATGATTAAAGCAGAAATACGCAGCATGAATATTTTTAGTTTAGGTCGGTTTCCAAATAGGAAAGGTCAGAATTTTCCTTTGTGTAATCTACCTTATGGTTTTCAGATGTTATCCTAAAATTATAATTCCATGAACAATCGTGTGATGAGTGGTACTGAAATCGATTAAACTGGTAGATGGCATGCGCGAATTTGCTCAAAACAAAGCAATCATGAATTTATTTTATCGCGCACTGATTTGTGTAGTACATTAACTGCCTGGCACCAACCAACTGTTTTAAATTTTATTGATAATTGGCAGGTGCTTTTTTCTGTCTTTAAACTTTGATATTCTCAGCAAAGAATAGGATAAGGTTTGTTCTCAAGAAAGGGTTGGTTTTTTTGTGCACCTCAAAGGTAACTTTGAGTTGAAAAACTTCCATTTTTTTTAATCGTTTAGGACGCTATTGTTATCAGTTCTATATCGTTCGTTTCTTTTGCAAAGTTCAACGCACCATACCAGGTGCATACTTCAAAGTAGGGTATATGTGGATTGCTTCCATCACCATAAGCACTATGAGCGGAATTTAAAAAACCATCTGCTACTTTCTTTCCAATAACAGCAGGAGATTTATCAGCGGAAAAATTTCTAAGCTTATCTTTCTGTTGACAGGTTGTGAAAATAAATCCTATCAACAGCAAGACTAGAATACTGAAATTTTTTCATGCTGGTATTTCAACTCTCTTTCCGGTACGCATCGCCTCATAGATGGCTTGCAAAAGTTTCACATCCCGTCTACCCATTTCACCGGGTACACGAGAAGGCTTTTCATTTTTAACACAAAGAGCAAAGTCATCCATTTGCAATGCTTGTTGATTCACTTTTGGAAAATCCATTTTCCCATTTGAGGTTGCGCCCGCTTGTCCGGAATAGTTGTAGGCCGAGGTCAATTCGAACCAACCTTTTTCTGCTTCTGCCCGAAGGAAATTCATTCCTTCACTGTAACTGGTTTTGCCTTCGGTCTTAAGACCACTGGGCATTTCGAATTGCCACGTTAAGGATTGTTCAACCTCAGCGAATTTTACAAGATCAGTCTTTGGTCCTTCTTGTGCCGTTACCGCAATTGGAACTTCACCGCTTACATAACACATTCCTTGAATACAATAAATTCCTACATCCATTAACGGACCACCTCCAGCCATTTCTTTATTTAATCGCCAGATGCCTGCTTGCGCAGGAAAGCCAAAGCCTGCCGATATTTTTTTGAGTTCGCCAAATACTTTTTGTGTACCGAGCTTTACCATTTCCAAGTTGTAGGGTTCGAAGTGCAAGCGGTATCCGATTGATAATTTTTTCCCTGCTTTGTGGCAGGCCGCAATCATTCGGTCGCAATCGGCTACAGTGATCGCCATTGGTTTTTCGCAGATCACATGCTTGCCTGCTTCGGCAGCGCGAACCGTGTAGTCGGCATGCATGGAATTTGGAAGCACCACATAGATAATATCGATATCGGGATTGTCTTTTATGCTATCGAAGTTTTCATAGTTGTAAATGTTTTTATCAGGGATGTTATATTTCTCTTTCCATGTTGGAATTTTTGAAGGCGTGCCCGTTACAATTCCTGCTAAATAACAATGCTCTGTTTCCTGTAAAGCCGGAGCAAGTTGGCCTGTTGCATACGAGCCGAGTCCAACCAGCGCGATACCCAGTTTTTTCTTGGTTTGATCCTTTATGGCGGAGTCCTGACTTTCAGAGTTGGATGAGGAGGTACAACTGGCAAGTGTTGTAAAAGAATGTAATCCCAGCGCAGCTATGCCTAAGCTGGAGATAAATTTTCTTCTTGAATGTAAGTTGGTTGGGTTCTTCATGGCTTATGGTTTTTTAATCATAAATGAAAACGGATAGTTGACATTCTTTATTTCGGTAAGATTGTTACGATTACTCGCTTATATCGGGTTAAGGCGGGTTGTCCCTGATCGGATACCTTAACAATGAAATGCGCAGTTTCTTTTTTGCTTACTTCTGGAACTTTTACGAACGCATTCGACAAATTGGCTGGTGTAACTTCAATTAGTTTTTTGTATGATCCCACTTCGGGGTAATGAAACCAAAGGAATTGTAAGTGATCGCCATCAGGATCGTAACTTTCCCTTGCCTGTAAATTCACATAACCACCTGATTTCACAGTCATGTTTTCGGGGTGACTTAACACGACAACAGGTTGATGATTTACTTCTTCATATGAGCGCACACACCAGTCCATACGGGCAGCGAAGTCATTTTGGAATTCATCCCGCCAGCGCCATAGGCTTACTTTGTTCCCTGAAAAAACAGTGGTGTCGCGTTTTACTGTCCGGCCGTATTCACTAGGCAAATAAGCTGTATAATTTTCGGAGGCATCGGTCCAAATCGGACGCGTTTCAGGTTCGAAAGGTACCCCGGAGCTTCCTTTCTTTTGTTTGGAAAAGTCAGGTTTAGACAATTCATACCGGCCACCCCAGCCGCCCCAATCCGGATGTTCTGGTGCATTGAGGCCATTGAGTATCAGCGAGAGAAATGCAGGTGTATCACCTTCCACACCCCACGCTGTGTCAGGATAGGCTACACCGAGCGGTCCATGCCCCTGTTGAATATGCTGGGCAATCCATGAATTGCTGATGGTAGTGTTATCAATTCCACTGATGTGCGAGTTGATCGCACTCCATGTTGCACTTGCGTACTCATCGCCCGGACTAACAATATAAAAAACCTCTGGAAAATTTTTTCTGATCCACACTCCGCTGTCATCCTGATCAGAGATAGTGTAGACCCGTAGTTTGGAGATGAGCCGTTGCGCTTCTTTCTCCGGTTTTGTGGATTTGATTTTATGAAGTGCTTGCGCCAAGGTATTGACACCACCCCAAACGGAAATCCAAAGAGGACGATCATCGTTTGTTTGTAGCTCCCGAATAATTAATTCAGACCCTTCTGAATCCTTGTTTTTTCCAACACCTAACATTCCGTATTCCGGAAGCCCTTGCGTAATGAGCGAAAATAATTTCTCTGCATCCAAAAAATCAGGATCATGTTTTTTGAGATTGGGCAATACTTTAGCGTATGCTTCAACAACACTCTTTATCGAATTCGGATCAACGCTGTTTTTATGCCAACATGAAGTGGTGGCAACCAATCCTTTAATATCAATTTCATTTGAATACAAAAGCAAGCGAACTAATGATTGCGTGTCATCCGGGTCTGCTTCAATATCGGTTAAAACAATTACCCTGTGTTTGAGGGCTTGTGCCATCAGTGAAGTTGTGGCAATGCATAAAGTAATGATGATTACAATTGATTTCATGCTATTTAATTTAATATCAACTTATGATAAATTATAGTAAATATTTTTTACATTAAATCAGTACATCCAGAAGTAAGACCCCAATCAACCCCAATATAGCCATGGTCGTTTCCATAACAGTCCAGGATAGAAAGGTTTGTTTCAAGGAAAGCCCGAGGAATTCTTTGAACATCCAAAAACCTGTATCATTAATATGCGATCCGAAAATACTTCCCGCACCAACGGAGAGCACCATCAATTCGGGTGAGACCTGACCAGTGGCAACCAGTGGCGCCACAATTCCTACCGCGGATAGTCCTGCTACTGTAGCGGATCCTATCGCCACTCGAAGCAAGGCAGTAACAATCCAGCCAAACAAAAGTGGATTGATATCCCAATTTTTACTGATTGCCGTTATGTATTCACCTGTACCGCTATCCACTAAAACTTGCTTCAATACACCACCTGCGGTGATGATCAACAAAATCATGGCAATACCAGAAATGCCTTCCGTGAGCCAGCGCATTATATCTTCCATTGATTGATTTTGTTTCAAACCGAAAAAATAAACTGCCAATAGCACAGAGATGAGCAGCGCAATGTTCGGGTCGCCAATGAAAAGTATTATTTTATTGAGCGCACTTTCTTGTGATAGAAAATTTTTAGCAAGTACCGCCAGCGTGATGAGTACTACAGGAAGTAAAGCAATCGCAAAGCTTGAAAAAACCGAAGGCTTGTGCTGTTCGAGAATTTCTGCTGAAGATTGTGAGGAGTACGAAGCATTGATATTTTTCATCAATCGTCCTAGTCCGGGGCCGGCAATAATTGAAATGGGAATGACCAGGATCAATCCATAAATTAATGTTAATCCAAGATCAGCTTCCAATGCATTCACCAATACAACCGGGCCAGGATGGGGTGGCAAGAAGCAATGTGTTGCTGAAAGTGATGCGGCTGTTGGGATGGCAATGTAGAGCAGGGGAAGGTTTGTCTTTTTTGCAACGGAGAAAATAAGCGGCACAAGGATTACAAAACCTGCATTATAATAAAGTGGTAACCCAACCAGAAAACCCGTTAATAGCACTGCCCACTGCACATGTTTTTCACCAAACTTATTGATTAACGATGAACTGATTTGACCGATGGCTCCACTTTTTTCCAGGAATTTTCCAAGCACACCGCCCAGACAAAGGATAAGTGCTAGTCCTCCCAACGTGCTGCCTACGCCCCCTTCAATTGATTTCAACAATGCCATTGGTTCCATTCCTAAAAGCAATCCAACAAGAATGGCGACCAGGAGCAGTGATAAAAATGGACTTACTTTTTTGTAGGTGAGGTAAACCTGAACAAGAATTCCGAAAGCAATGATGAGTAATGGCATTTTTCTTACAGTTGAATGTGTTCAGATTCCACCATGGCAAGCATTGTTAAAATCGTCCCGTTAGTTAAGATAGATATTTTGAAAGTGTATTTGTCCACATTAGTGCAGATCACCTTTTACTTCAGAACCCGATCCTCCGCGAAGGATATCCAAATCAGCGCCAAGGTCTGCTTGTTGAACATGGTCGATGTAAAACTTGACGTAGCCCCGTGAAGCAACCGGCTCTGGCCGAACCCATTTCGCTTTGCGTTGTGCAAGTTCTTCATCACTCACATCCAAATGAAGTTTGCGACCAGCAACATCCAACTCAATCATGTCACCATTTTTCACCAAAGCAAGTGTGCCACCAATAGAAGACTCGGGTGATACATGCAAGACAACTGTTCCTGCAGCGGTGCCACTCATCCTTCCATCCGAGATTCGGATCATATCGCGAACCCCTTTCTTCAATAATTTTTCAGGTAGATCAACATTGCCAACTTCCGGCATACCGGGATAGCCCACGGGGCCTACACTTTTTAAAACGATCACACTGTTTTCATCGATCACTAAATCCGGATCGTCAATACGTGCGTGGTAATCGTCCATACTTTCAAAAACCACCGCAGGGCCGCGATGCTTCATTAATTCTTTTGATGCAGCCGAAGGTTTGATGATCGCGCCTTGTTCACATAAATTTCCTTTCAATACGGCAATACCCGCTTCAGCTTGTAACGGGTTATCAATCGAAGCAATTACTTCGCGGTTATAGCAGGGAGGATCAACGTTGTTGTCGCCAATTGATTTTCCATTTACGGTTATTGAATCAAGGTGTAAATATTTTTTTAATTCATGGATCACCACGGGCAGTCCACCAGCATAATAAAAATCTTCCATTAAGAATTTTCCGGAAGGTTTTAGATTAACAAGTAGAGGGATTTTACTTCCAATCGTATCGAAGTCTTTTAGGTTCAATTCAATTCCTAGCCGACCGGCAATGGCAAGCATGTGAATCAGGAAGTTTGTGGATCCACCAACACCGGCATTCACAATAATTGCATTTTCGATTGCTTCACGCGTAATGATCTGTGAAATTTTTAAATCTTCTTTCACCATTTCTACAATCCTTCTTCCCGAAAGGTG
>JBGTGG010000195.1:0-3505 GCA_041746855.1 Cyclobacteriaceae bacterium
GTTATCCCGATACCCATTTATCGTTTAAGGAAACAATGGAAGAATTAGCACTGTTAAATCCAAAAAGAAAATTGTATGCCCTTGATCAACGAGGACATGGAGCAAGCTCAATGCCTGCTGAGAAGGAATGTGCGGCCGATCCGGAACATTGTTTTACACCGGCTATGTTTGCAAAGGATGTTATCGCCTTTATGGATCAACTCAATATTTCAGCGGCATACATTGTTGGCCATTCAATGGGAAGTGTTATTACGCAAGAAGTTGCCCTATCATACCCAGAAAGAGTTCGCGGAATCGTTTTAATCGGATCATTTGCAAGCGCAAAAACAGCACCCGTGATTCAGGATTATGTGATCGATGAAAAGATTGAAGGAATGTGGAAACCTGCGCTCAAAAAGATACCTGGTTTTAATTGGCCCATAGATGCGTATATGCTAAGGCCTGTTGACTTGGATCCGGAACTTTCATCGTGGATCAAAACAGATTGGGTTTACGATCCAACCGCAGATAAAAATTTAATAGCAGCGATTTATGATCAGACCATGGAGATCAGACTGGGAACCTGGATTGGTGCGATCACAGCGTTAAGTCGCCTGGACAATTTGAAACGCCTTAGCAATTGTAGAGTTTCTACATTGGTATTGTGGGCATTGCAAGATGTAGCCTGCCCTGAGGCAGCCCAAATAGTAATACAGAAGGCTTTGGAAAAAGCACAAAGGAAAAACGGAATTGTTTATTCATTCAAACAATATGGGAAGAAACCGTTGCCAGCATCGGGTATGCAGGAGGATGACTTGGGACATAATCTACAATGGGCAGCAGCAGTAGAAGTAGCAGGTGATATTGATTCATTTATTCTGACAGGTAAGCCTTTATCGGGTATACCGTATGCCAATCCTGCGAATATTAAGGATATGCTCGTTGACCAAGAAGCGAACAATAATTAATTACCGATCAAGAATAAAGGCAGGATTGAAAGTCTAACTTCTCAATCCTGTTTTTTTTGTTAATAGCTTCCAAAATACTTTCTAAGAAACCACTCGGCACTTATCAATAAAAGAAGCACACCAAATATCCATGGTAAATTAAGGGCGGAATCAAACGTTTCCTCACTTCGAATGACACTACTCACTTTATTATTTTTAAGCTGGTCAAGCATTTCATCAGTTTGACTAATCGGATAGAATTTTCCGCCTGTACTCGATGACAATTGGCGTAACAGATCAAAATCGGCAGTTAGATTTTGTAGTTCAGCTTGTTGCGCGATGACGGCAAACTCACCCCGTACAGTTTGAGTTTTTCCATCGAGGTCAGTCTTCGATGAATACCGATAGACACCTTCTTCTAAATCACCAATTTGGTAACGTGCATTTCCAGGACTCAGTACATACGAATATTTTGTGCGCACATTTTTTTCATTGGTAATCTCAAGTTCAACTGTATTTCCAAAAATGGGTTCATAAATATCATTATAGACCTGACTTTCAAAAATTACGGGAGCGGTGTCTGGAAATTCCTGTTTGATCGGATAACTTCTAAACTTGCTTTTATCATCCGTGATACTGAGATATTGGAAAAGCTTGCCAAACAATTCATCAAAGGCATTTGAATTTTCAACGCGATCATATTCATACAACCGCCATCGCCAGGCACCATCCCCGATCAAAAAACCTATTTTCCTTTCGGTATCCGTAGTAATGTTCAGTAACGGTTTTTCTGTGGTTACACTTCCAACTTTTTGTGTAAGCAATGAAATCGTATTTCCGGGAACCAGCTTTCCAAAATGAACATTTACGGGAGGATACTCCGACACCATCGTATTAACTTCCGTTGATAATGTGAATTGCGAAAAATTCGGATTAACAGAAGCGGTAACTTCATCATAACTTCTGGGTGGTGTTTCAAATGCAAAGGGCAATTGCTGACGTTTGATCTCCTGTAAATCCGTTTGGGCACCAATGACCAACAATAAAGATGTTTTACTTTTTATAAATTGAGTGAAAAGGTTTCGGGTTCGTCCACGCAAGTCTGGGGATTGATGAAAAATAGCGAGATCTGTTTTTTCTGGTTGAAGTGCAGCCGGTTCCAATTCCGAAATGCCTGGGATATGAAGAAGAAATTCATAGTTAGCATTTTTCTCAATCACTTCGCGAAAGGCTTTTACATCCGGGTGCGGTGACTGGGCAATCATGACGATCCGTTTTTTCCCCTCCACCACTTCAATGAAAACAGAAGCAAAATTATTTTTCACATTGGTTTCATCACTCCGTTGACTGACTTGAATATCAAAGCGCTGAATTCCTTTTTCGGATGCTTCAGGTGTGAAGTTGTAAGAAAGAATGGAATTCCCCTGTAGCATTTCATTTTTCTTTTCCAAAACTTTTCCCTTGTGGAGGAGTGAAACCGAAACTTCACCCGATTGGTAACCTTTGGCCGCTACATCAACACGAATTGGAAATTTGTTTCCCTGATACGCGACTTTGTTGTAGGCAATGTTTTTTATGGATAAGTCATTTCGAACAGCCGTGTCGCCAATGCCGAGTGAATAGATTGGGAAATTGTACGCAGCATAAACGGGTGAAATTCCTGTGTTGTAAATACCATCGGTGGCCAAGGCAACGCCTGCAATTTTTCTTCCTTCATAACGATTGGCAACCTCTTTTAAACTACTGGTTAAATCAGAGGCAGTCGCATCAAATTGAAATTGATTGGGATCAGCACCGGAAACGGTTAACACTTCAACTTCGTATCCCGATTCAAGAAGTTCCGCCTTTGAATTTTCGAAGCCCTTCTTTAATACATCCAATGCAGAAGAATCCGATGCTTCTTTTATTGAGATCGAGTCATCGTAAAGCAAAACGAACAGTGGCTTTTCAAAAAGATTATCGACATGTTTGAGGATGGGGCCAAGCAGAAGAATTGCTAGTAGTGTTGTTAATATCGCCCGGATAGCGAAGAGCGAACGGTTAAGGGTTTTGCTCCACGTGAATTTTGATGTGTACAACAAAAATGCATACCCGATGCCCAACACAAGGCAAAGAATTGCAAATCCCGGGTGATAATCGAAAATAATGCGTGGTTCTACCATTAGTATTTATATTTCCCTCCCCACAAGTTTTTTAAATATTTCCGCAACTCCTCTTCACGGGGATTTTTTCCGGGGTCATAAAATTTTGATCCCTTAATGGCATCCGGCAAAAATTCCATATCTGCAAAATTGTTTTCATTTGAATGCGCATACTGATAGTTCGATCCATATCCTAAATCCTTCATCAACTTTGTTGGCGCATTACGAATAGCTAACGGAACGGGTAAGTCGCCCGTTTCATTTACTTTACGAATGGCATCATCAATGGCGACATAACTGGCGTTACTTTTTGGTGACGAGGCCAAATAGATTGCACACTGTGATAATATGATGCGCGCTTCCGGATAACCGATTACATTCACCGCCTGAAAAGTATTGTTGGCCATTACCAACGCGGTGGGGTTGGCATTGCCGATG
>JBGTGG010000196.1:0-2126 GCA_041746855.1 Cyclobacteriaceae bacterium
ATCGATTTCTTTGGCCAATACTTTTACCATTTCGCCCGCATGGTATTTTTTTGACTCCATCAACTTATCGCCAATCATTACGGCCACTTGCGGTTTTGAATCAACATTGGCAGCAAGTATCAATAACAAATCTGAAAACTGATTTTTCAAATCGTAGGCAATCTTCTTTAATGACTCTGCATTCGGAACCGTAATCTTTTCCAAAATCAAACTATAACCGTTTATTGACTGTGCTTTTTTTGCCAATTCGTTTTTCATCACCACGGCTTGCTCCTGATAAAGGGAATCAATTAATTTTTCGAGATTGTGTTTCTCTTCAAGCAGGCTGGAAGTACTTGCCAGTAAATCTTTTGGATTCTTCAATAGATTCCTTACTTCATTCAGTTGACTTAATTCATTTCGAACATACGCTTCTGAATTCTCACCCGTAACGGCTTCTATCCTTCTGATGCCTGCGGCAACCGAACTCTCGGAAGTGATTTTAAACAAACCAATTACACCGGTATCTGATACGTGCGTACCGCCACACAACTCAACGGAATACGATGGATCGAAGGTAATGACGCGAACAAAGTCGCCATACTTCTCACCAAAAAGCGCCATCGCGCCAAGTGATTTGGCTTGTTCAATGGGAACATTTCGCTTCTCATCAAGGTGGATATTCGCACGCACTTTTTCATTCACGATTGATTCTATTTTTTGTATTTCTTCATCGGTCATGGCCGCGAAGTGGGAAAAGTCGAAACGAAGGATTTTATCATTTACCAATGAACCGCGTTGCTCAACATGTTTTCCCAACACATCGCGCAAAGCCGCATGCAACAAGTGTGTGGCGCTATGATTGCTCATGGTGAGCCTGCGTTTATGCGCATTTACGTTTGCAGCAAAACTTGCGGATAGATCTTTTGGCAACCGATCAGCAAAATGAACGATCAAATCGTTTTCTTTTTTTGTATCAATAATGGAAATTTTCTCATCACTCGATTGGAGAAATCCGGTGTCCCCAACTTGACCACCGCTTTCTGCATAGAATGGTGTTTTGTCAAATACGAGTTGAAATAATTCCTTGTTTTTTTGTTTGATCGTTCTGTGCTTGATGATGCGTACAGAAGCCTGGAGATGATCGTAACCAATAAATTCACTCTGTGCCTCATCGCCCACTGAAATCCAGTCACCGGTTTCTTTCACCGCTGCTGCTTTCGATCTGGATTTTTGTTTTTCCATTTCTGTTTTAAAACCAGCCTCGTCAACCGTTAAACCATTCTCTCTTGCAATTAGAGATGTGAGGTCGAAAGGAAAACCAAACGTGTCGTACAATTCGAAAGCCACTTCTCCTGGAATTGTTTTACTACTGCTCTCATTTGAGATCGTATCTAATCGTTTTAATCCCTTATCAAGTGTGTGCAAAAAGGACGACTCTTCTTCAAAAATCACCTTGCTTACATACTCCTGCTGTGCTTTCAATTCTGAAAAAACATTTTCGAATTGTTTCACCAACACTTCTACCATTCTATATAAGAATGGCTCTTTCAGATTAAGATAAGAGAATCCGTACCGAACTGCTCTTCGAAGTATTCTACGAATAACATAACCTGCACCGGTGTTGGAAGGCAGCTGTCCATCGGCAATTGCAAAAGCAACGGCACGCACATGGTCGGCCATCACACGCATAGCAACATCAGTCTTTACATCTACACCATATTTTGTGGATGATCCTTTCGAAACAAAATCAATCAACGGTGTAAAAACATCCGTATCATAATTCGATTTCTTTTTTTGGATCGCCATGCAAAGCCTTTCGAAACCCATGCCGGTATCCACATGTTGTGCAGGAAGTTTTTCCAGGCTGCCATCGGCTTTCCGGTTAAACTCCATGAAGACAAGGTTCCAAATTTCAATGACTTGCGGATGGTCGTTGTTCACCAATTCCCTTCCCGGAAGTTTCATTACTTCATCTTCATCACGCAAGTCGATATGGATTTCAGAGCAAGGTCCGCATGGTCCGGTCTCGCCCATCTCCCAAAAATTGTCTTTCTTCGAACCGTGGATGATGCGATCTTCCGCAACAATTGCTTTCCATAAGTTTTTTGCTTCGTCATCAACCGCAAGGTTTTCTTCTTTATCCC
>JBGTGG010000197.1:0-4238 GCA_041746855.1 Cyclobacteriaceae bacterium
TCGCCTTATGATTTAACAAAAGGAAGAATTGTATTTAGATACAAATAGTTAAGAAATGAAGATCAGGACATCAATTAAGAAGCGTAGCGCAGATTGCAAGATTATCAGACGCAATGGCAAATTATACGTGATCAACAAAAAAAATCCACGTTTCAAGCAGAGACAAGGATAAAAGGAATTTTAAAAAACGAATAACCATAAAGAAATGGCAAGGATTGCTGGTGTAGATATTCCGGATAACAAAAGAGGCGAAATCAGCCTAACCTACATTTTTGGGATTGGCAAAAGGTCAGCCCAAAAAATTCTTACCGAGGCGAATGTGAGCCTTGATAAGCAGGTAAAGGATTGGGATGATGATGAGTCAAATATGATTCGTTCTATTATCGCTGAGAAATACAGAATTGAAGGTTCGTTGAAATCTGAAGTTCAGATGAGCATCAAGCGCTTGTTGGATATCGGATGTTACCGTGGTCTTCGCCATCGTAAAGGTCTTCCGGTTCGTGGACAAACTACCAAGAACAATGCGCGTACCCGTAAAGGAAAACGTAAGACTGTTGCGAATAAGAAGAAGGCAACGAAAGGATAAGATTTAGTTAAAATATAAATACAGAGGTAATGGCCGCTGAAAAAAGAAAAGATAAAGCTAAAAAGAGAGTTGTTGTAGTAGAAGCTGTGGGTGAAGCCCACATAAAAGCTACTTTCAATAACATCATCGTTTCCATGACCAACTCAACTGGTCAGGTGGTTTCATGGGCATCTGCTGGTAAGATGGGTTTTAAAGGTTCAAAAAAGAACACTCCGTATGCTGCGCAAATGGCAGCGCAGGATTGTGCTACGAAAGCCTTTGAACTTGGAATGCGCAAAGTAGAAGTCTTTGTAAAAGGACCAGGTGCCGGTAGGGAATCAGCGATTCGTACCATTCAATCAGCAGGTATTGAGGTTACTTCCATTAAGGATATGACACCGCTACCGCACAATGGTTGCAGACCTCCAAAGAAAAGAAGAGTATAATTAATATATGATTTGAGAATTGCGAGGTAATCGCAAGTCGAGAGTTTTAATAGAAGAAAAATGGCAAGATACACAGGCCCGAAAGCAAGAATTTCAAGAAGGTACAATGAACCAATCTTGGGTGATAATAAAGCACTTCAAAAGAAGAACTATGGCCCTGGTCAACATGGTCGTGGAAGAAGACGCAAGCAATCTGAATATGCTATCCAGTTAATGGAAAAGCAAAAGGCGAAATATATCTACGGATTATTGGAGCGTCAATTCGCAAAAGTTTTTGATTTAGCGAACCGTAAGAAAGGCATTACAGGTGAAAACTTGCTTCAGCTTTTGGAAGCAAGACTTGATAACACTGTTTATCGTCTTGGTATTGCCCCTACACGCAGAGCAGCCCGTCAGTTGGTATTGCACAAGCACATTGAAGTGAATGGAGAGAATGTAAATATCCCTTCTTACACGTTGAAGCCTGGTGATGCAATTGGTGTACGTGAGCGTTCTAAATCTTTAGAAGTGATTACAGAAGCATTATCAATACAGGGAGCAAAAAAATATCACTGGGTTGAATGGGACGCAAATGAGATGGTTGGAAAATTCGTCACATTGCCACCACGTACTGATATCCCTGAGAACATCAACGAGCAATTGATCGTTGAACTTTATTCCAAATAATCTTTTAGCGTTAATCAAAAACACTATGTCAATATTAGCATTTCAAATGCCGGAAAAAGTAGTCATGGAGAAATCAGATGATTTCCATGGATTATTCACCTTTAAACCTCTTGAAAAAGGATACGGAGTTACCATTGGCAATGCGCTTAGAAGGATTCTCCTATCTTCTTTAGAAGGGTATGCAATCACAGGAATTAAGATTCCGGGTGTGCTGCATGAGTTTTCGACTATTGAAGGTGTTGTTGAAGATGTATCAGAAATCATTTTGAACTTGAAAATGGTTCGCTTTAAAAAAGTTTCAGAATCATTTGATAGCAAGATTACAGTTTCTATTAAAAAGCAAAAGCATTTCACCGCAGGTGATATCGCCAACTTTTCTACTGCTTTCGAAATTTTGAACCCAGAACACGTAATCTGTACGTTGGATGAGTCTGTAAATTTTGAGATTGAATTAACAATGGAAAAAGGAAGGGGATATCTTCCAGCAGAAGAAAATAAGCCAAATGAACAAGTATTTGGGTTTATTCCAATCGATGCAATTTTTACACCGGTTAAGAATGTTAAATACAGTGTAGAAAACACCCGCGTTGAGCAAAAAACTGACTACGAAAAGTTGCTTATCGATATCGAAACTGATGGATCAATCCATCCGGAAAAAGCACTTGAAGGAGCAGCATTTATATTGATCCAGCACTTTAGACTATTCTCTGATAAGTCAATTGAGTTGGAAACTGATAAAGGCGAAGATATTGAGCAGGTAGATGAGGAAATGCTTCACATGCGTAAGCTATTGAAGACTGGTCTTCATGACTTAGACTTATCGGTACGCGCTTACAACTGCTTGAAAGCAGCTGAAGTAAGAAGCCTTGGCGATTTAGTAAGACTTGAGATTTCAGACATGATGAAGTTTAGAAACTTCGGAAAGAAATCACTTGCCGAGCTGGAGCAGTTAGTGGCTGAGAAAAACCTAACCTTCGGAATGGATCTTTCGAAGTACAAACTTGATGAAGATTAAATAAGATGAGACACGGAAAGAAAATAAATCATTTAGGCAGGAAATCAGATCACCGGAAGGCTATGCTTTCCAATATGGCTTCCTCATTGATTTTAAGTAAGCGCATGACTACAACCGTAGCGAAAGCAAAGGCGCTTCGTAAATATGTTGAGCCCTTGATTACAAAGGCTAAAAGTGACACCATGCACTCACGCAGAACCGTATACGCTTATCTTCAAAACAAGGAGTCTGTAGGAATGTTGTTTGGTGAAGTGGCTGGCCGTATTGGTGAACGTCAAGGTGGCTATACCCGCATTATTAAATTGGGCGATACCCGGCTTGGTGACAATGCTGAAATGTGCTTAATCGAATTGGTGGATTTCAATGAAATCTATACAAAAGAGGCAGCTGTGAAAAAGGCAAAAACAAGAAGAGGCAGAAAAAGTGGTAAAAAATCAGATGAGGGTGTAGAAGCTGCAACGGAGGAAACTACTGAAGCAACTACAACAGAAGGTGCTGAGGAAGCTGCAGAAAAGAAGCCTGTAAAGAAAAAAGCTGCTAAGAAGAAGACTGAAGAATAGTTGATAACATCAATAATTAATATCAAAAGGGGTTGGATTTTTATTCAGCCCCTTTTTTATACCCTACAATCGATTGCTACTAAACTATAAAATACATCGGGATTATTCTTTTCATTACGCGAGAGCGGTTAATTTTGCCTTGGAACGCAATTAAATAAGATGGAAAAAAAAGCATACTTACTTCTGGAAGACGGCCTGTTGGTGGAAGGCATAGCGATTGGTAAAATCGGCACCTCAGGTGGTGAAATATGTTTCAACACAGGAATGACCGGTTATCAGGAAATTTATACCGATCCCTCCTATTTCGGTCAAATCGTAATCAACACAACCGCGCACATTGGAAATTATGGAACGGTTGATGAAGAACAGGAGTCAGAAAGCCCGAAAATCAGTGGTTTGGTGGTGAATGATTTTTCAAAAGAGTTTAGCAGACGAGAGGCAAAAGATTCGCTTCAACAATACCTTGAAAAGCACGGTGTAGTGGGTATTGGTGGAATTGATACCAGAATGTTGGTACGACATATCAGAAATAAAGGTGCGATGAATGCCATAATCTCATCTGTACTATCTCCAGAGGAACTAAAAGAGGAAATCAAGAAGGTTCCGAGCATGGAAGGTCTTGAGTTATCTTCGAAAGTATCTTCAACCAAACCGTATTTTGTTGGTAATGAAAATGCGACTTACAAAGTTGCTGCCCTGGATTTAGGGATTAAAAAGAGCATTGCAACAAATCTCGCAAGCCGGGATTGTTATGTTCAGGTTTTTCCGGCAAAGACTTCTTTTGAAGAAATGGAAGCCTGGAACCCAGACGGATATTTTATTTCAAATGGCCCGGGTGATCCTGCCGTTACTGAATATGCGGTTGAAACAGTAAAGCAAATCCTGGATGTAGACCGACCCCTTTTCGGTATCTGCCTTGGGCATCAAATATTAGCGGAAGCTTCGGGGATATCAACCTATAAAATGCACCATGGCCATCGTGGTTT
>JBGTGG010000198.1:0-4207 GCA_041746855.1 Cyclobacteriaceae bacterium
ATACGTTCGAACAACTTCTTTCATAATTCCGGCTTCGTCAGGAATTCCAGGACCCGGTGAAAGCAATATCTTATCGTATTTTTTTACAGCCTCAACTTTAATTTTATCATTTCGGATAATATCCATCTTATGACCAAGCTCACGAATAATGTGTACCAGGTTGTAGGTAAAGGAGTCGTAATTATCAAGTACTAGTATTTCCATATAGTTAAATTCTCTCCGCCATCGCAATTGCTTTACGCAACGCTTCAATTTTATTATTTACTTCTTGTAATTCATTTTCAGGTACAGATTGTGAAACAATTCCAGCTCCAGCTTGGTACGTCAACACATTGTCCTTACTTAAAAAAGTACGAATCATAATCGCATGATTGTACGCGCCATTAAATCCCATGAACCCAATCGCACCGCCATAAAAGCTACGGTTCACATTTTCATATTTGCTAATGAGGTTCATCGCCATGTGTTTCGGTGCACCCGAAAGTGTTCCAGCCGGAAATGTATCCACGGCCAGTTTCAACGGTGATGTTGCTTCATCCAACCGACCGGTTACTTTGGAGACAAGATGGATCACATGGGAATAGAATTGTACTTCCTTAAAAACTTCAACGGTAACCGAAGACGAATCGCGACTCAAATCATTTCTGGCCAAATCCACCAACATCACATGTTCTGCATTTTCTTTTTTGTCGAGCGTTAACTGGGAAGCCAACTCAGCATCCTCTTTATCGTTTCCTGTTCGTTTGAAGGTGCCCGCTATCGGATAAATGCTGGCCTCCCCGTCTTTGATTTGGATTTGTGCTTCCGGTGATGATCCAAAAATTTTAAAACTTCCGTAATCGAAATAGAATAAATATGGCGATGGATTGATGGAACGCAAGGCACGATATACGTTAAACTCATCGCCTTTAAACTTGCTTGTAAATTTTCGGGAAAGTACAATTTGAAAAACATCCCCACGAAAGCAATGCTCCATGCCTTTCTTTACCATTTCGATGTAGGCAGTATCGGTTAAGTTCGACTCTTCTTTGCCAATGGAGGTGAACGGAAAGGTTGAAAACCGATTACTGAAAATTATTTTTTCAAGTTTCTCCAACCCTTTTGCTTCGCTTCCCTCAAGGGTGTTTTCATGCAAGGTTAGCTCGTTGGAAAAATGATCAACCACCATTACATACCGATATACTTTATACAAGATATCGGGGATATGTTCTTCCACCTTTTCGATTTCCACATCCTCAAAAAACCGAACGGAATCATAAGCCATGTACCCAAACAATCCACTTGATAAATGGTTGGCCGATTCCTCCTTTACCAAAAACGATTTCCTGAAAGTATCCAGGCGGGAAAGCACAACAGCTTTATCCTCAAACGTCTCCGTTATTTTGGTCTGGTCTGGATTCTGAATTTGCAGTACATTTCCTTTCACCTGAAAGGAAGCGATGGGGTCGCAACAAATCAAGGAAAGGCTATTCTCTTGCCCATGGTAATCGGAGCTTTCCAATAAGATGCTTCCTGCAAATACATCACGTACTTTCAAGTAGATATTGACAGGCGTCAGTGTATCCGCTAAAAGTTTTTTTGAATTCGTATGTAGTTTATAATCCATCAATCGTTTCCTATTTGTTTAAAAAGCAAGAGGCCCGCTGTGAACAGCGGGCCTCTTATCATATTAAGTTGGCATACCAAGTCTGTTCATCTACCGAAGTCCGATAAATGCCACCACCATGCTATGTTTTGAATGTTCTTCATTATTCTTTGTCAGCTGCCTTTTTCTTTGGTGCTGCTTTCTTCTTAGGTTTTGCTTTTACTTCAACAGCTTCCGCTACAACTTTATCTGAAGTTGCTGCTGCCTTGAAAGAAGGTCCTTTCGCTTTTGGCCTTGAGTTGCCAAAACTCCCTTTCCAAATTTTCCCCTTCTTCGTTTTTTTATCTCCTTTTCCCATTTACGTCATTGATTTGAGCCAGCAAGTATAGCAAAGGGGACAAACAAAGCAAAATTTAGGTTCAAATTTTTATGGAGATGGCCTTATCTATATCCCGAAAAGGAAGACAATTACGGCATTGCATAAAGACTTTAAGCATCTTTAGTAACTTCGCCCAATAGAAACCTATTCAAATGGGAAAAGGCCAAAAATCATCCAACATCGTTCACCAATATTTCAAAAAGGAAGTTGGGAATGCCAAAATAATGGTAAAAGTCAACCCGTTAACCTTTTTCGGTACCGAGATATCTGTGGGCGTGGATGATGAAGTGGAGATTCGGGAAATGGAATTCGATGCAGAGATTTTCGAAGATCTCAAAGCGGATGCGTTCAAAGAAACGAGCGCGATAGAATTTAATCTTTATTTTTCGGGATTGGCCGGCAAATAATCAAACAAGTTTGTCAACAGCATGCAAAAGCATTACCTTTGCCGCTCGGCAAGCCGGCACGACCAGCTCCTGCTGAATCCCCCAGGATCGGAAGGTAGCAAGGGTAAGTAGTTGTAGCGGTGCGATGTTCGGTTTGCCTTTTTTTATTTCTTTTTCGTGAATCCTTCACACATTTTTGGCACGCAGTTTAAAAATCATTCCTACCTTTAAGGCTGTTTTAAACCTCTAATTTTAAAAAATGAAATTTTTCATCGACACAGCGAATCTAAACGAAATACAAGAAGCATATGACCTGGGCGTTTTGGATGGTGTAACTACCAATCCATCGTTAATGGCAAAAGAAGGAATCAAAGGACACGACAACGTGATCGCGCATTACAAAGCCATTTGTAATATTGTCGACAACAACGTGAGTGCCGAAGTAATTGCCACCGATTATGCAGGAATCATGAAACAAGGTCATGAATTGGCCAAAATCGATGATAAAATTGTTGTTAAAGTGCCGATGATAAAAGAAGGCGTTAAAGCCATTAAATCTTTTACCAGCGAGGGCATCCGCACCAATTGCACCTTGGTGTTTTCACCCGGACAAGCAATCCTTGCTGCCAAAGCCGGTGCAAGTTATGTATCCCCTTTCCTTGGACGTTTGGATGATATCGCACAAGACGGGTTGGATTTTGTTGATCAATTGGTGACCATTTACTCCAATTACGGTTTCGAAACGGAGATTTTGGCCGCCTCCATCCGTCACACCATCCACTTGGTGACATGTGCCGAACTCGGGGTTGATGTAGTAACCTGTCCGTTGAAAGTGATCACCGATTTATTGAACCATCCGCTTACAGATTCTGGACTCGCAAAATTCCTGGAAGATTATAAAAAAGTTGCCGGATAATCAATGTTTTCAACTGAACCCGTAGTTACCGTAAAAGAAGCGAGCATCTTCCAAGACCACAATACGGTTCTTGGGGATTTGAACTTTACCATCGGAAAAGGCGAATTCGTTTTCCTTGTGGGACGTACGGGTTCAGGAAAATCCTCTTTACTGAAGACTTTGTATGCCGACCTTCCGCTTCGCTTAGGCGATATCCAGGTGGTGGGATATAATTTACGCTCCATCAAGCCTACAGAAGTTCCGCTGTTACGAAGAAAATTGGGCATTATCTTTCAGGACTTTCAATTGTTTCCTGACCGAAGTGTTGCTGAAAATTTATTGTTTGTTTTAAAAGCGACCGGTTGGAAAGATACCAGCAAAATGAAAGCACGCATGCTCGAAGTATTGATGCGTGTAGGCCTTGGGTCTATCGAGAAAAAAATGCCCCACCAACTTTCCGGTGGTGAACAACAGCGGATTGTTATTGCCCGTGCATTGTTGAATGAACCTCAGATATTAATTGCGGATGAGCCAACCGGAAACCTCGACCCTGAAGTTTCAAGTGGTATTTTGAAAATCTTTCAGCAAATCAACAACAGCGGAACCGCCATATTGATGGCGACACACGATTACAACTTATTGAAAAAATCGCCCGCAAGGATTTTGAAATGTGTGGATGGAAAAATCCTTGATTCGGAAAAAGAGAATTTTGAAATCTCGGAGTACACAAGTTAGATCCTGGATTCTTGACACTGGTATCTAGCATCTAGCATCATCAACTTACTTTTTCATCAATCTTTTCTTCTTCTTGTCCACTGTCAAGCTTATCCAACTGCTTATTAAGCAAATCAATCTGGATCAAAAGATTTAACACCAGGGCTTCTTTCACTTTCGTACTCGGCCTGTTCTTCATTTCTTCTTTTAGCACCATGTACATCGCGTCAAGTTGTTGAAAATTTTGG
>JBGTGG010000199.1:0-6026 GCA_041746855.1 Cyclobacteriaceae bacterium
CAATTGGCCCACCAATAAACTATCACGATTCGAGCGTGTCAATTCGTCAAAGGCTGCGGCTGCCTCGGCAATGAGCATCATGCGAATAGGTGTTACCGGAACTTCAAAAGAAAAATCAATGGGCTCTGGATTAATTCCTAAACTCCGAATTACTTCCAAGGATTTTTGGTCGGCTTCTTTATTTGAATAGTCTGCTTCAAAAAAACTTTTGATGTATCCTATTTTTAATTTCTTTAAATCGGTCTTTGCAGAATAATTAAAAGTAGCATCACGAACATTAGGATCAATTCCATCGCTACCACGAATGGTTTCAAAAACCAGTGCACAGTCTAACACGGATCGCGTAATCGGCCCAATTTTATCCATGCTCCAACTCAACGCCATCGCTCCATAGCGACTCACCCTTCCGTACGTTGGGCGCAATCCGGAAACCCCACACCGTGTGCTCGGGGAAACAATCGAACCTAATGTTTCTGTACCAATACTGAAGGCCACTAATCCGGCAGCCGTTGCTGATGCTGAACCGGCAGAAGAACCGCTCGATCCTTGCGTTAAGTCCCACGGATTTTTGGTGACACCACCATACCACACATCGCCCATGGCAAGCGCTCCCAATGTAAATTTCGCTATCAATATCGCACCAGCATCTTCAAGTTTCGTGACAATGGTTGCTGTCTCATCGATGGTTTGATCTTTATAAGGCATTGCTCCCCAGGTTGTCTTCGTTCCTTTGATGGCAATTAAATCCTTCACACCAAAAGGAATTCCATGTAACGGTCCTTTGTATTTGCCAGCAGCAATTTCCTGATCGGCTTTTTTTGCTTGCGCAAATGCATGCGCTTCCATTACCGTAATAACACATTGCAAGGTGTCTCCATATTTTTTGAGACGCTCAACATAGAGTTTTGTTAATTGTGTGGAGGTAATCTTTCTTGATTTGATCAAAACTGAAAGCTGGGCAACCGTATAAAATGCCAAGTCGTTTTGATTGGCCGGTACTTTTACATCGGTAGGCAATCCCCATGCAATGGGGTTTTGTTTTTGATCGATGCTAAAACCTTGTGGAAGTGGATTGAATTGCAACGACATGCCCACTGAATTCGAAAGCACATATCCATGGATTGCTTTGATGGCGCGTTGATTGTTTTGCAACCCTTGTAATAATGAATCGCGTTCCGCTTTGGTAAATTCTAAATCGAGAAATGGTTCAATCGATTGCGTGGGGGACTCTTGTGCAACTGCTGTGAAATTCTGCAATGCACACACTGCTATAAAAAATAAAAGCACGTAACTTGTGAACCTTTGCATACGAATAATTTTTCGCTAAAGATGGAACAATATTTTTTAAAACTCTACCAATATAATGCCTGGGCAAATAATCAGGTGATGAAGTGTCTGGTGAGCCAATCAGTGGCAGACGAAAAAGCATTATCGATTATGAGTCACCTTCTGGCCGCGCCTTTTATCTGGTTAAACAGAATAAAAGGATTGCCTAAATCAGAAGTAAAACTGTGGGAAACCCAAGACTTGGATACGCTTCAACAAATGGCGGAGGATGGTGGTGCTATTTGGTTAGATTTCATTGAGAGCACAACATCATTTGATCGCGATTTATCTTATACCAATTATGTAGGCAGTCCGTATGTCACCAATGTAGAACAGATCATGATCCATTTGGTAAATCATGGCAGCTATCATAGAGGACAAGTTGCTTTGCGTGTTCGCCAAATCGGGTTGCAACCAATCAATACCGACTACATTACGTATGATCGGGTTATTACCGGGCAACTAACCATTGAGTAACCTCCGCTAACTTTCCATAACCATCTTTCTCAATCTGTGTTTAAAGAATTGAAATTGCTATGGTTCTTCCCTCAGATTATGCAGATATTCGCAGACGGCCTCAAATAAATTCTGCGTAAATTAGCGATATCCGCGGGACATAACTCCCATAGTGTATAACCTCTCTTAAATAAACACGCATGAAAAAATTATCAATCCTTATTCTCTTGGTTTTTCCTTTCGTAGGTTTTTCACAAGACGATATTACCATCTGTCATACTCCTTCTACTGAAAAATTTGCGTTGTTTGCTTCCAATAAATCGTTCAATGCAGAACATCAAATTCCACGTAAATATGTTCATGAAACATTGGTTGGAGGAAAGATGATCCAGTTTGATTGCAACGATGGCGTAAAAGCAAATGCCTATATTATCAAAGCAAAGAAAAAATCCAACAACTGGATATTTGTTTTTCAAGAATGGTGGGGATTGAACGATAACATCAAGTATCAATCGGAAGAATTATATGAAGCGCTTGGTCGTTCCGTAAATATTATTGCACTCGATATGTATGATGGTAATGTTGCAACCGATCGTGAAACCGCAGGTAAATATATGCAAGCATTTAAAACGGAGCGCGGGGAGAGTATTATAAGGGGTGCTATGTCTTTAGCAGGAACAGATGCCCGTATTGGCACTATCGGTTGGTGTTTTGGTGGCGGTCTATCGCTGCAAGCCGCATTGATTGCGGGACCGCAGACGGCTGGATGTGTTATGTATTATGGTATGCCGGAAGAGAATGTAGATAAACTAAAAAAATTAAATTCCGATGTGCTCAACATTTGGCCTACACAAGATCAATGGATCAATAAAGAGGTAATGGAAAAATTTGAAAGTAACATGAAGGGAGCTGGCAAATCGCTAACCGTAAAAGCATATGATGCAGGGCACGGCTTTGCGAATCCAAGTAACCCTACTTCTTATAATGAAGTAGCCACCAAAGATGCAAACAGCCATATGCTCGCATATTTCAAATCGAAATTTTAAAAATTGCAGTGCAATGCCTAATAGCTTATTATTGTACAACAAAACGCCTATAAAAGATGAAAAACCTAAGACTCACTCTCCGGCTGCTCTTTATCGGAGCTTCGTTGACATTATTATCTTCTTGCACTTCCAATAAAGAAAAAAGTACGGACGATACTGCTGCTGATTCAGTAGCCGCTGCTACCCCTCCTCCTACAGCACCGGTATCGGCTCGCCCGGTTCATTGGGGTTATAGTGGTGAAGATGGCCCTGCAAACTGGGAATCCTTAAGCCCTGTTTATGCACTCTGTGGGGAAGGGAAGGGACAGTCACCCATTAATATTGAAAAAGGAAGCGTTCAGGGAAACGCCAATTGGACTTTCGATTATAAAAACACTTCGCTTCATATCGCACATAACGAACACATGGATGATATCCTTGACAATGGTCATACGATTCAGGTGACGGTAGATGAAGGGAGCACTTTTATATTTGCTGGAAAATCCTACAGTTTAAAACAATTCCATTTTCACACGCCTAGCGAGCATCAGATTGATGGTAAAAATTTACCCATGGAAATGCATATGGTACATCAAAGTGAAGACAAAAGTTTAGCTGTTGTGAGTATCCTTTTTGAAGAAGGAAAAGTTGCAAATGAAAACATCGCACAAATTGTGGCCAACCTACCAAGCACAAAAGGAGAAACCAACCATGTAGAAGGTATGAGTTTGGATTTGCAAGCACACCTGCCAAAGGATAACCAAGCTTATCATTATGTTGGTTCACTAACAACTCCTCCATGCAGTGAGAGTGTTCAATGGTTGGTGCTTCGAAATACTGCGAAAGTGACGAAAGATCAAGTGGATGCTATTGCTGCCAAGATTGGCCCGAACAACAGACCGGTTCAAGGTTTGAATGGACGTTCAATTGAACAGGGTGATTTAACGGGCCAAGTTTCGAACTAAGAAATGCAAACTGTAATGAGAGTTTTTTTAAGTACTGCACTCTTAGTAGTGATCTGTATTGGTCAGGCCTTTGCACAAACTACACCTGCTGAAGAACCCGTAGAGGCACCAGCAGGCTGGTGGCAAATACCAAAGACAAAAACCATTCTTAAAATCGGAGGCTATGTTAAGTTTGATCTCATTCGAGATTTCAATCCCATTGCCTCTCCAGATTTTTTTGATGTCTCCAAAATTCCAACAGATGGATCGGAAGGGGTAAATACAAACCTAAATGCTAAGGAAACACGCGTGTTTATCGATACCAAAACCGCAACATCTATCGGGGAAGTCCGCACATATATAGAGGGTGACTTTTATGGATCAGGTGGGGCATTCCGCTTACGCCATGCTTTTGTAGAAATCAATGACAAATGGCTTGCGGGTCAATGGTGGTCGAACTTTATGGATGAATCAATGATTCCTGCTACACTTGATTTTGAGAAGCCCGCTGCGTATGCGTTTGCGAGACACCCTATGTTTCGATGGAAACAAAAATTTTCGGATAATTCCTATTTTGCTTTAGCTGTTGAACAACCTAGTAAAAATGCTCAAGCGCCAGCGCAACAAGGTGAATTTGAAAATCCACTTCCAGATTTAACGGCACGTTATCGACTCACCGGAAAATGGGGCCATTTTCAAGCTTCTGCTTTTGCAGCAAAACTCCAGTATCGTTTTGCCGCTGGTGGTACCGATGATGTTTCTCTTTATGGTGTTAACCTTTCAGGCCGTATAAATTTTCTTGAACATGACTACTTTATTTATCAAGGACTATACGGACCAGGAGTAGGAAGAATGCGTGGAGGTCTTTCAGCAGGACTTGATGAAAACGGAAATATAGAAGCCCTCACGGACATGGGATTTACATTGGGCGTTCAGCATGCCTGGGTTCCCACGGTCACTTCGCTCGTTACCTATAACCATGGTATTAACGATAATACAGCAGGACAGGCAGGAAGTAGTCTGTATATGACCAATTACTTCGCGGCCAATTTAATCTGGCACTTCACCGAACGGGCTTTTGCAGGAGTTGAATACTTATATGGTACCCGAGAAGATAAAAATGGTGATACAGGGAATGCGAACAGACTTCAATTTAGTGTGAAGTATAGTTTTAACTAAACAAACCCTATTGAAAAATAGCAGACTATCGAATAAAAAATTCGCTTATATTTTAGAGTAATCAATTCAAACCTATAATCTCAACTTTATGATGAAAAAACTCCTCTTAGGCCTAGTGCTTTTAAGTGGATTCGCGTGCTCAAATGAATCCAGCCAAGAAGACACATCTGCTCCGGTTTCAACTGGTGAGCTTGATCGTACCGTTCTACCTATCAAAGAACCAACAAGACAAACTTATTCCGAGCTTGATGTACGAAATGCCACCCCGCCAAAACGCTTTGACGTGAAAGCTCCGAAAGCTGCGCCCAACGTGTTGATCGTTTTAATTGATGATATGGGGTTTGGTGCAACTGCTCCTTTTGGAGGCCCGCTGCCAATGCCTACATTCGAAAAACTTGCTGACAACGGACTGCGCTATAACCGCTTTCATACTACTGCACTTTGTGCGCCTACGCGAATGGCCTTGTTGACCGGTTATAACCATCACTCGAACGGAATGGGTGTAATTACTGAATTGGCCAGCACGTATCCCGGATATAATGCTGTGCGCCCTCAAACCATCACACCTATGGCTGAAGTATTACGCCAAAATGGGTATAACACAGCACAATTTGGAAAGTGCCATGAAGTACCACCATGGGAAATTTCAAACAACGGACCGCAAGACCGTTGGCCTGCACACTCTGGGTTTGAAAAATTTTATGGATTCCTTGGTGGTGAAACCAACCAATGGGCACCACTAATTTATGATGGTGTTACGCTTGTAGAAACCCCTAAAGATCCGGACTATCATTTTACCGCAGACATGACAAACCAGGCGATATCGTGGGTACGCTATCAAAAAGCGCTATCACCCGATAAGCCGTTCTTTATTTATTATGCACCGGGTGCTACACATGCACCTCACCATGTTCCGAAAGAGTGGGCAGATAAATACAAAGGCAAGTTTGACCAAGGCTGGGATGTATTGCGGGAAGAAACTATTGCGCGTCAAAAAAAGATGGGGGTCATTCCCGAAAATACACAACTCGCGCCTAAACCCGATGACATAAAAGATTGGGCCAACCTTTCTGCTGATGAGAAAAAACTTTTTGCA
>JBGTGG010000200.1:0-4683 GCA_041746855.1 Cyclobacteriaceae bacterium
TCCCAACGTAATCTCATCAGCATACTCAAGATCACCACCCACGGGAATTCCCCGCGCAATTACACTTAGTTTTAATGGTAATGCCTGAACCCGTTTATGAATATAAAATGCAGTGGTATCCCCTTCCATGGTAGGACTTAAGGCAAGGATCACTTCTTTTATTTCGGATTGACCGTGGTTCAACCGTTCCACAAGGGATTCGATTTTTAAATCAGAAGGTCCAATTCCCTGTATAGGCGAAATCACCCCGCCTAATACATGGTAAAGCCCAGAATACTGGGATGTGTTTTCAATGGCCATTACATCGCGTGTATCTTCCACAACACACAAAATACTTTTATCGCGTCTGTGGCTGGTGCAGATCAAACAAACTTCCTGGTCCGAAATGTTATTGCAGGTAGCACAAAATTTTATCTGCTCGCGCATGCGTGATAAAGCTGAAGCAAGGTCGGATGTGTTTTCTTTTTTCTCTTTGATTAAATGCAAGACGAGGCGCAATGCAGTTTTTTTCCCAATTCCCGGAAGCTTCGCCATCTGGTTAACGGCCTCTTCGATTAGTTTGGAAGGGAATTCCACGTGCTGAATTTTTAAAGATGGAAATTAAAGGATCCGCGCATCAATACCCGCCTCGCAAATGGATTCGCGCATCGGCTTTAGCTCATCAAATGAGCCCGATTTCACGTTGCACTTACCTTTGAAGTGGATAATCCATGTACATTGTTCTGCTTGCTCCGCAGTGTGTTTGCACACTTTGATCAGGGTTTGTGTAACGTGTTCAAACGTATTGATATCATCATTGAAAACTACAAGACACATAAGGTCGGTGGTTTCAATCGCCTCTAATACTTCTACCGATGTTCCTTCCTGATATGAAAAATTCATAGCCCAATGAAATTTTTTGTAAAGGTAAACAATTTGAAAAGTTTATGCGAACCCAATGGATTTGGATTTGCGGTCAATTCCTTCCTTTTTGCGGATATAAAACTGCCATTCAATGACTCCAACGCTTGTAATCGTCATCATTGCCACTTATTTTTTTCTGCTGATAGTGATATCTCATTTTACATCAAAAGGTGCGGATACCAACACATTTTTTACAGCCAATCGGCAATCGCCCTGGTTTTTGGTGGCATTTGGAATGATTGGTGCATCCTTATCGGGGGTAACCTTTATTTCTGTTCCCGGCAATGTTGGTAAAATCGGTTTTGGATACTTTCAGATTGTACTGGGATACCTGGTGGGGTATTGGGTAATTCTTGGCATACTCATGCCGCTTTATTATCGGTTGAATCTCATTTCTATTTATTCGTATTTAGAACAACGTTTTAGTTTTTGGTCGTACAAAACTGGTGCTTTTTTCTTTATCGTTTCCCGCACAATCGGATCGGCTTTACGCCTTTATCTGGCTGCCACTGTCCTCCAACTTTTCTTGTTCGATGATTGGAATGTACCCTTTATTGTTACGGTTGCTATCACGATTGTATTGATTTGGTTGTACACTTTCCGTGGAGGCATTAAAACCATTGTATGGACGGATACTTTTCAAACATTTTTTTTAGTGTCTGCTGTTTGTATCTCTGTTTACTTAATCGCGCAGCGCCTCAATCTTTCTTTTGGAGGAATGGTTGAGTTGATCCAACAAAGCGATTATGCCAAAATGTTTTATCTCGATGATTATAAAAGTACCCTGTTTTTTCCTAAACAATTTTTAGGAGGAGCCTTTATTGCCATTACGATGACGGGGATGGATCAGGAGATCATGCAAAAAAACCTAACGTGCAAGAATATTGGCGATGCACAGAAAAACATGTTTTGGTTTAGCTTGATACTGGTGTTTGTAAACCTGTTGTTTTTAACGCTGGGTGCTTTGTTGTATCTCTACAGTGCGCAATATCAAATCCCGATTCCTGAATACACAGATGAACTTTATCCTCGCCTTGCACTTAATGATTTTGGATTGTTGGCGGGAATATTTTTTCTGTTAGGGATTACTGCTTCGTCTTTTGCCAGTGCTGATTCCGCCTTAGCGGGTTTAACTACTTCCTTTTGTATTGATTTTTTAAACTTCAGCAAAAAAGCGGAAGTACAACGGAAGCGTCAGAAAACAATGGTACATATTGGGTTCTCTCTACTCTTCCTCATCATCATTATTATTTTCAAAGAAATCAACGAGCGGTCCGTAATTGATGCCGTATTGAGTGTTGCAGGATACACCTACGGCCCGCTGCTGGGTTTGTTTTCATTTGGCTTGTTTACAAAGGTGCGTGTACGCGATCGGATTGTTCCACTGATTTGTGTGGTTGCTCCTTTGCTCTCCTATATCATTAGTTTAAATGCACCCAAATGGTTTGATGGATATCAAATCGGGATTGAGATTTTGATTGTGAATGGCTTCATCACCTTTGTTGGCTTGTGGCTTTCTTCTATTGGCTTGGAAAAAGAAAAGGCCGTCCCAAATTCTGGAACGGCCTAAACCCGATTAAAACCAACCCCACTTATCGTTACACACTGCACGCCATGCAGTTGTGTCTATTTCTTTGCGTAATGAAATTCTTCTTTTTGTTTTCCCTTCGTTACCCTAATTGTATAAGCGCCTTCTTTCACATCGCTAAAATCAATGATCATTTTACGCTTTGCTAAAATCTGGGAAGTGAGTACAACACCGTTGTCATAGACAACCTCTACATTCGCACCTAAAAACTTTTTGCTTGATTTAAAAACAAAAAGGTTTTTGTCTTTTACCGCTTTTGATTCAATTGGATCTGTTGCAGATACGGTAGCGATGCTACAGGTTGAGATAATGAAGACTAGAAAAAATGATTTTAGAGGATTTTTCATGATTTACTTGTCGCTTTTGTAAACGCAATCGTCCAAAAGCTGTGCCATGAAAGAAACCCCCAATACTTTCAATTTAAATGGTAGGGGCGGTGGGTTTGTCTTGATTTGGGAAGCCCGATTCCCGATGTGGCTGATTTTAGAGCAATTCTTTGGCCGGATCCCAGAATATGTCGGTAAAGTGTTGAATTTGGTCGTTGATCACCTGAACGCCATCCTTTTTCAACAACTTTTGCATGGTGTCTGGGGTTTCAAAGTGATGTTTTCCGGTAAGCAATCCATTTCGATTCACTACCCGTTGGGCGGGTACGTTTTCAGGCGAGTTGTTCATGGCCCATCCCACCATGCGTGCGCTCATTTTAGTGCCTAAATAATTGGCAATCGCACCATAGGAGGTCACGCGTCCTTTGGGAATAAGGCGCACAACCGCGTACACGTCCTCAAAAAAATTCGTTTTATCGGATTTGCGTTTCGTGTGTGTCATGTCATTACCAATAGTCTTTATAAATTTACGGCCAATTTAATACTGCCTTTGAGACCTATTCTAAAAATTTTTCTATTAAACTTAATTGTCTTCTCAGCATGGGGACAAGATCCGTATGAGCTTGTCTTCCCTGACTCAATTAATTGGCGACAGTTTAAAGAGAACAAGGAGATTGCCTTTCAATTGTCAAACACAACCCCTGAAGTTCCGGTTGTTTATTCTCTGGAGGGACCGCCAGACTTAAATTACCAATTTGATTCCCTGGGACGTTTTTGTTGGAAACCTTCTTTCGATTTAGTCGACCGGGTGGAAGAGTCAAAAGATTTAAAATTTATTTTCCAGGCCGACTGGAAGGATGGCAACCGGTATCGTAAAACCGTCACGTTTACAGTACACCATGTCAACAGGCCTCCTATTGTTGAAGAGCTACCTGTTTTTTATGTAAAACAATCTTCACAAAACAAGTATCAAATCCCAACCAAATATGTCTATGATCCGGATGGTGACCCTGTGGTGGCGATACCGATCAGTTCCCAAATGCCGGAAGGTACCAACCTATCTTCCCTTGGTGTGTTTACATGGAATACTTCAAGAAGTCAATTTAATGCTTTACGAAATAAACCCCTGACCATTGAATTTATGGTTCAGGACCAACCTCATAAGGCAGAAACGAAAGGTTCATTAAAAATTGCGCAGACCCAGCTGGACCTTCCTCCTGAGATCATCACGGTGCCGGGAGATTCTACCTATATCATCAAAGAAGATGAAACCCTTAACATTAAATTGTATATATCCGATCCGAATGGCGATGACAATGTGCGCGATGTCGGTTTTGTGGCGAGTGATTTTCGGGTTTCCAAATCATTGTTCAAAGAAAACACACCTGTTCAATACGAGTTCACCTGGACACCTGGCTATGATTTTGTAGATGACGTTCAAAAAACCCTTCCCACCGATGTTATTTTTTATGCGCTTGACAATTCGAACAACCGCGTAGAGAAGAAAATTAAAATTACTGTGTTGGATGCTGAAAACATGGCGAAGAAAGATGCCCATCTTTACGATAAGTACAGGGCGTTGCTTTCAGATGGAACACTCCTGATCAATCAATTGGATGATAATCAGAAGAAATTAAATAGTGATTATAAGAAAGCAAAGAAGGGTAAAAAAAATCGATCGATTTTGAATGCAAGTTTGGGTGCGGCTACAGGTTTTTCTCCTATTGTGCTGGAAGCTGATCAGGCCAAAATCGTGTCGGGCGTTGGGGGAACAACCGTGCTTACGTTGGGCACTTTAGAAGCCACAGAAGTAATCGGCCGGTCAAAAGAAAATATTTTAGAGAAGATCAAAATCGGTATTGACAT
>JBGTGG010000201.1:0-10153 GCA_041746855.1 Cyclobacteriaceae bacterium
TCTATCATGTGATCAAAGAAAAGTATTTGCAATTATACCTTGATGAGTTCTGCTTCAAGCTGAACAGAAGGTATTCGGTGAATCTATTTGATAACCTTATCCTTAGTGTAATTTAGTGGTATGTTTACGGACTATCAGAATTTTTAATAGTACATTTGGTAGATCATCGTTCTCAATGGATAACCCTGATCGAGATTTTATTTTTAGCATTTATTGGTAATAGTTTTTCTCATTAAGGGTAAGAACCTTCCCTTGGGAAAGCTTTCAACCCGATCATAGGTTACAAATCCCTGACTTTGGTAAAATGGTTCGGCATTGGGGTCAGCTTCAACTATTATTTCTTTATCCTTAATGACGAATTTCCGAATAGTTTTTTCTAAAAGTTTCTTTCCGAGTCCTTTACCTATATATGCTGGCAAAATCCATAAATGCAATATTTCGTAGTTCTCACTGTTCTCTACAATTGAAGAATACCCAATTAATCTGTTTTCATTTTCAACTACAAGAATATTTTGATTTGAAAATTTATGTTCATCGAGTGTTAATTCGTCCAACCATTTTTCTATCCAGGATTCGGGATAGCCCCAATAAGCTTTTGACTTTACACTAATGGTGTTCAATGTTTCTAAATCATCAATATCAGCAATTCTGAATTTCATAGTTTAATTATTGCCAAACAACCGAGTATATTCCACTAATGGTACATGCGCCCACTGTATCCTTACCCTAAAGTAGCAACTATTTCCATTCATAAATCCCTTTCTATTCTAAAACCTCCCAGTGGGTCGGAAGACCCGACATCAAGTTAATAGCCAATATTTGGGTAATCTACTTTCTTTTAATCTTCATTCTTTTGTTTCTCAAAGTGAAGTTCCGGTAAAATAATTTTCACCTCTTGTTCTGCTCCTTCTTTTAACCAGTAAACGATAAAGTTCACTTTCGCACTTTTCAGTTCATACCCATTTCGCTTTCTCTCTTCAATAGTGCCCATAAAATTTTTCGCAAACTTCAATACCAAATCACCTTTAGAATTTGTACATCCATCTTCCAACAAAAGAAGGGAATCTCCCGCTAATATGTCTTTGATACGATGCTGTACGTATTCAAAATATCCAAGATTTACATTTTCGTGGGTCAAATGCAAAACCAACTCTTTTGGTGGCAAATAAATTTCTCTATCCTCAATTTGCTCTAAATTTTCTACTAATATATTGTCAAGAATGTTGGAATTAAGATGCACTGTTAAATTCTGTTTGGCTCTTGTCATAGCAACATACAGCTGCCTCTTGGCTTCTTCTGTTGCAGAATTAAAATTTTCAAGCATCAGGAAAACATTGTCAAACTCCTTGCCCTTTGCTTTATGAATGGTTGAAACGAAAATTGTTTCACCATTCTCGTTGAAAAAATCTTCAAGTTTGGATTCGCGAATGAAGACTTCCAAATCAGATTTGTATTTCTTCTTTGGATTGGTCGCTTCAAAGTCCTTAATGATGTTCGTACATACTTCCAACTTTGTACTGTTGCGAAACTTATTTATCAATTCCCGTTTAGCATTTGCCCAAATATCATCACTGATTATGAAAACATCGTCAGCCAAATTCAGTTGACTCAAAAAGAATCTGACTTCCGAAAGGTTATACAAACTGAAACCGTCATTTGTCTGAATCAACCTCGCTTGCATTTCGTTTTTCAAAAGCAGTCCTGCGATTTGAAGTGCTTCTTCATTTGTTTTTGTAAGTACACAAGTAGTGCCTGTAAGCTCGGTTGTATGCAAGTCATGTACAAGCGGAGTAATGAGATTCCCGCTTTGATATCGAACCAGTTTTATTTTTCCATTGTCGGTTTGTTTGGTAATAATTGGAATGTCTTTTAAACGGTGATGGATTCTTGTTACATACTGATTTGTAAAATCAACAAGATTGCTTTTGCTTCTGTAATTCTCAACTAGCTCATGTTTGACCGCCTTGTTCACCTGAATAAACTGCTCAAGATATTTTGAACTTGCTCCTCTGAATTCATAAATATTCTGGTCGTCATCACCAACTGCAATTACTCGCATTTCTTCGTTCTGTTCCATCAAGACCTTTATCAGGTCGAATTCATCTTCGTCCATGTCCTGTGCTTCGTCAATCACCAAAACGGTTTTTGTAATGCGACTCGGTTCAACTTCTCTACTTTTTATTTTACCAATCGTATTTTTCAAAATCGCGTCTGACTTTTCCAAGTTCCCAACCTTTCCTAATAAGTCAAAACAATAGGAATGAAAGGTTTTTATTTCAATATAGTTTGCTGCGTTCTTAATCAGTTTTAGTAAACGCTTTTTGAATTCTGTTGCTGCGGCTCTTGAAAAAGTCACCATAAGCAACTGTTCATGTTTTACATCTTCCATCAAAAGCAATGAAGCAAGTTTGTGAACCAACACTTTTGTCTTTCCGCTTCCGGGTCCAGCCGCCACAACCATGTATTGTGTTTCGTTGTCGTTAATGATTTTTAATTGTGTTGGAGAAAGTTCTCCAAAAAGTTGCCTGAACTTGGTTGGAGTCATTTTGAGTTTAAGATCGTCTATTTTACTCCCGGGGAAATATTTTCTTAGAAAGGAACTGTAGTTTAATTGAAAATAGTCCTCTACAAATTGTAATGCATCTTTATAATCGCTTATCATTTTCTTGGCATACTCACCAACAATATGAATTTGCTGAACTTTGTTTTCGTAAAACTGATTTAACTTTCGATAATCCTCTTTGGTATATCTTTTATAATTGTCTTGTTCAACTCGTTCAATGGTAAGTCGGTTATATACAACAAGAAAACCACCTTCGATTTTGATAGCCTCTATTTTTGAAAGATAAAAAAGTGTATCCTCAATATCATCGATACCAATTTCAATCTTGAATAGATTTTGGTGGTTTTCATAAGCTGTTTTCAATTCATGAACTGAAAACTCAACTAATACTTCTTCTTTTTCAACTTCATCTTCGGTTACATTCAAATTACTTTTCTCATGAAGAAATTCTATAATGAATTTTGCCAACTCGTGCCGCTTCTCTAATTTCTCTTTCAATAATGCCCTCGGATGAAGTGATATAGCAGCAATATGGTTCTTTGAGTATTGAAGGTTTTGTCGCTTAATCCAATTCTTGATTGCCCAAAAATTGATGACGGTTTTAATCTTATTTGGAGATACATCATCACAACCTTTCTGTTCGGCTTCCTCATTCAACTCTTTGAGGTGAAATGTTTTTTCCTGTTCCTCGAAAACCGATATAAGAAAATTTTCAATTTTGCGGAATGATTCAACTATATTGAGAGAACGATTTTTGTTTTCACCTTTCTTGATGAAAGCAGTCAAATCTTTTGCATCAGCCAAAATCTTTTCTTCACGAAGAAGATTGACAATGTTTATCACTTCTTCTTTCATAATTCCTAGGTGGTCGCTGATGTAATCAATTCTTGATTCAGCAGGATCTTCACTTGACTGCTTTCTGCTTTTACTTGAAAAAAGTTTCTTGATGATTCGGACTCCTTTTTCTTTCTGCTTTTCCTCAAACCTTTCCGAAGCGTTGATTTTGTCAATCGCTTCTTGTGCATTCTTTGAAAGGATACTGTTAGCAAAAATTCTTGGCATATTCTGCCCGCGCTTCAAATACCCTGCATCTTCTAAGGCCGCAATGGCTGTTGTTACTCTGGTTTCAATTTCAACCACATTATCGTCCCAGCCTGCTTTTCGTGCAATTTCTAAAGCAGAGTTTGAAACTTTTAATCGGAACCTAGTAATGTCTTTTATCGTTTTCCAGATTTGCTGAATCTCTTTGATTGAAAGTTTCGTTTGGTTCAATAGAATGAAATGTTTACTTAAGTCTTCTTCGTTAAACAATACGAAGCAGTCAGCAACAATATTTTCATCTCTGCCGGCTCTTCCTGCTTCCTGAATGTAGTTTTCAAGTGAATCGGAAATTTCATAATGAATCACCATACCAACGTCTTTTTTGTCAACTCCCATTCCGAAAGCAGAGGTTGCCACCATAATTTGGGTTTCACCGTTGATAAATGAATCTTGATTTTCGGACTTCTCTTGTTTGTCCATCTTTCCATGGTAGGGTTTGGCATTAAAACCATCCTTGGTTAGTCGTTCTGCAAGTAGATAGGCTTTTCTGGTTCTTGAAACATAGATTATAGTCGGACAATTCTTCTCCTCAATCAAATCTCTTGCTGCCTGATATTTTTCTTCCTCGTTCTCCTTTTCAAAAACTTTGTACTGAAGATTTGTCCTTGATGCTTTGGATGTATAAAGCTCAAGGTCGAGAGAAAGCTTTTCTTTGAAGTATTCGTGAATATCTTCAATCACTTTCTGTTTTGCAGTTGCGGTAAAACACGAAACAGGAATGCCATCCTCAAGATTTTTCTTTTCCTGAAGTTGTCTAATGAAATCACCAATATACAGGTAGTCAACTCTAAAATCTTGACCCCATGAAGAAAAACAGTGAGCCTCGTCAATAACAAAACGGACAATCTTTCTACCTAAAATCAATCTCTCAATTGTCTTTGACCGAAGTGATTCAGGCGAGATGTAAAGAATGGTTGCTGAACCATCTTCTACTCGTTCAAAAGATTTAGCCCTTTCAATCGGGTCAAGTAAACCATTTATGGTTACCGCTTCTGTAATCCCTATTTTTTCAAGATTATCAACTTGGTCTTTCATCAGTGATTGTAAGGGGGAAATCACAACCGTCAAGCCTTTGGCAGCTTCACCACTCATTAATGCAGGAACTTGAAAGGTAATTGACTTTCCGCCACCAGTCGGAAAAACCGCAAGCATTGATTTGTTGTCAACTGCTGCCTTAACTGCTTTTTCTTGGAGTGGCTCGCCTCCGTATGTTCTAAACGAATCAAAGCCAAAAAACCTTTTCAATCCTTTATGAATGTCTAAGGCGTTGTTGCAATACTCACAACCACTCACACAAGGCTGGTTTCGCAAGTGAAACATGATTCTTTCAACTTCCGGATAATTTTTCAGTACCCAAGGTGGCGTGATTGAATGAATTTTTTTGTGCTCAATGAAAGAGTTTACCAGCGATAAGCAGTAGGCAAGTTCAATTGGGTTTTCTGAAATTATTTTGGATAGGTCAACTTGTTTGCAAATTTCATTTTCAAATTTTTGGCGAATCAATTTTTCAAGATCCTTGGATTCACTTGTGTATGCTATGAAACGGAAAAATGAGTGGAATTCCTTTTTGTCATTCAGTAGCAAGAAGAAAATTTGCTTAAGCGTTTCGCTAGTTTGTTTGAACGCTCCAACTTCATCATAGAACAAATCTTTTGCCTTGATGGAATCATTCAATGGATTGTTTATGTCTTCTGATTGTAGCTTATCGTCTTTCAATAAAGAATGATAAGGTCTGGTCGGAAAAAGCAAGGGAGAAAGAAACAACGTGTCAATGACGTTTGTAGAGTTTATTCCAGCATCAGTGATTGCTTTACCAATATACTTTATATCGTGATTAAAAATGTTGTGTCCGCAGATGAATCGTGTTCCGTTTAGAAACTGTATGAAGTCAGCAACCGAAGTTTTGTGAAAGGAACTTCCATCACCCTTAACACTTCCAATGTCAAGAATCTTTCGGCTCTTTGGCTCAATCTCGGTATCAATAAATGCAATTGATTTCATACGCAGTTATTAGTATTCTACATTATTATCGCTCAACAACCGGGTATGTGCTACTAGGGCACATATCTGCCCTCTCTATAATTTACTACTTTTACTACTAAAGTTAGTAAGTTGTCACCGAACCATCCTAACCAAGTACAATCTTTGAATATTTTAAACCCAATCAAAATTTCTTCGTAAACCTTTCAGGTAAACACTTTAATCCAAAAACCAATACCTGATGATTAAAAAAATTGATATCCTAAATTTCATTACTGATTTTCGTAAAGCCCCCAATGATATAAAATCCCTATCCGAAATCAGTGCACACTTAAATGTAGAAAATCCCGATCAACTGAATCCATTGTTGGAAGAGATGAAGCAGTTGCGTGCCCTTCGCGAAGTAGAAAAAGATGGGGAGCGAGCGTTTCAGGTAGCTGCGAAGTAAATTTTTCAATTCGACAAAATCGAGGAATGAACCCAGCATCTGATATCCAGTATCCAGTATCTAGTATCCAGTATCTTATTTACGGAATCAACAACGAACTATCGCCATAACTCAGAAAGCGATAATCATTTTCCAACGCTTGGTCATACACGTCTTTCCAGCGGTCACCAATAAAAGCAGCGACCAGCAACATCAACGTAGAGCCGGGTTGGTGAAAGTTGGTGATCAATCCGTTGCAGATTTTGAATGAATATCCAGGGAGAATAAAAATCGAGGTACTACCAGCCAGTTGATCAACCTTGTTTTCATCCATGGATTTTAACACCGCGCGTAAAGCCTCTTCTTTGCTTGCGCTCGGTGGAGTCAACTTGCTTGTGGTCGGTGTAGTCACCGAACCACTTCGATAGGGTTCATCCTGATGGATTTCAAATACTGCCTTCGGATCTTTCAGTAATCTACAGCCAAACCAATACGTGCTTTCTAACGTGCGCATCGAAGTAGTACCTACTGCTATCGCAAACTGATTCGGTTGAAGCAACGATTCAATATTTTTTCGTGTGATAATGATTTGTTCGTTGTGCATGGTATGCTGCGTTGCATCCTCAACTTTTACTGGTTGAAACGTCCCCGCACTTACATGCAGTGTTAGAAAATCAGATTGGATTCCGCGGGCTTCAATTTGATTTAGAATTTCCGGTGTAAAATGCAGTCCGGCAGTGGGGGCAGCCACCGCACCTTCCCATTGAGAATACACCGTTTGGTAACGATCTTTATCCGATTTTTCAGCCTCGCGATTTAAATAGGGTGGGAGAGGCGTTTCCCCAATTTGTTCGACAACTTCCGCAAATGTGACATCCGCATCCCAATTTAATTTCACCAGGTTTTCAGGACGGGAAAGCAATTCAGCAGTGATAGAAAGATTTCTATTCACTTCTTTTTTTAAGATTAGTCCATTGTTCCATTTTTTTAGATTTCCAATGGTACATTTCCACGTGCAACTCTTTTTTGATTCCATGGCTACAATCATCAGGGAAGAAGGTTCCACCGGATTGAGCAAAAAAATCTCGATGCTGGCACCCGTTTCTTTTTGAAAATGCAAGCGAGCAGGGATTACCTTCGTATTATTGAAATAAAGGTGGGTGTTTTCCGGAAGGAGTAGTGGAAGATCTGAAAATTGTTGATGGTGAATAGTTCTTTTGTTGAAAAACAGCAGCTTGGATTGTTCGCGTTTCGTTAACGGGAATTTGGCAATCCGCGCATCAGGTAAATCGTACATGAATTCTTTTATAGGAACTGACATTTTTTATTCGACTTATGCTTCTAATCTTTGTTGTGGGAATCAAAATACCATTGGGACGTCATTCAGAACCACCAGAGGCGGGAATCTTTCCCATGATTTATTTCCGACTCCGCAAAGGTACATGAGTATTTCATTTTCTTCGTAACATTGTAAATGGCCCTGCGCGCATCATTTTTCAAACGCACTTTTGTATTTGCTTTTAAAGCTCGTACCTCCCGTGGCACGATGCCGGATAAGGAGTCCTGGTTTATAAAAATCTGGGATGCGGCCACGCCAGAAATTTTTGGCATTGGCGAGGCGGGGCCCTTGCCGGGATTGAGCATTGACCCGCTGGAAGAAATGGATCAACAGTTTGAAGCGCTGATCAGTAAGATTGAGGCAAGTGATTTTAATATTGAAGACCTTGATATTCAAAAACTGGTTCCAAAAGAATTTCCTTCTATACGCTTTGCATTGGAAATGGCATTGCTGGATTTGAAAAATGGAGGTAAGCGAATTTTATTTGAGAATGGCTTTGTGAAGGGTAAGCCACTTCCGATCAATGGGTTGATTTGGATGGGGGGAATGGATTTTATGCTGGAACAAATCAGCAGAAAAATTGACCAGGGATTTCAATGTATAAAAATCAAAGTGGGGGGATTGGATTTTGAGCGGGAGTGTGATTTACTTCGCTACATCCGCAGTAAATATTTTGATCGGGACATAACGCTCCGTTTGGATGCGAACGGGGCATTTAAGCCGGAAGAAGCCCTGCATAAACTGAACATACTGGCGGAGTTTAACATCCATTCCATTGAGCAACCGATTAGAGCAGGGGAAACTTTCATGGCTGAGCTTTGTCGTCAGTCGCCTATACCAATTGCACTTGATGAAGAATTGATTGGTGTAATGGAGCGTGCTGGAAAAGAAAAATTACTTTCCCGAATCAAGCCGCAGTTTATTATTCTTAAACCTTCCCTACACGGGGGCTTCAGCGGATGTGCCGAATGGATCGCATTGGCTGAAGCAATGAATATAAAGTGGTGGATTACTTCTGCGTTGGAATCCAATATTGGATTAAATGCGATTTGTCAGTTTACCGCAAACTACGATAATGTTCTGCCGCAAGGATTAGGAACAGGCGCATTATACGAAAATAATTTCCCGGCACCGTTGGAAGTTGCAGTAGATAAAATTTTATACAATCCTGACAAAGCATGGCAAATCGAATAACTTATTTAACATAAATGGAAATACTTTCTCATTGCATTAATTGTAGCACTGCAGTTTCAACAACCTACTGCCCAACGTGTGGGCAAAAGAATCCACCCAAGAAAATCTCCTTAATGAATTTGTACACGGATTTCCAATCGCGCGTGTATGGGTTTGATGGGATGTTTCCCCAGACTTTAAGGGATTTAACCATTCGACCCGGAAAAGTTGCCCTTGATTATATCAACGGAAACCGTGTGAAGTACGTAGGGCCAGTGGGGTATTTTTTTGTAATGCTAACAATTTTTATCCTTTCGCTGAGTGTTTTTAAAATAGATTTCTATGCGTTGTCCGTAGCGAGCAACCCATTCGGAAAGACAACCACCACACCCGGCCAGGAAGCAGCTACTCAAATGGTGATAAAAATTTTTTCGGAAAACTTGCGGATTTTTCAATTCATGCTTGTTCCGCTTACCGCCATCTGGTTAAAAGTCTTTTTTAGGAAATCTGGTCATTCAATGTTGGAAATGATGGTGCCCGCATTTTATTGGTATGGTCATGTTGAGATTTTGGCGATCATGAATGTTTTGCTTTTTTACTTTACTGGTTTTACCGCGAACAGCATTTCACTTCCTGTTAATATTCTTTACTTTGGATTTGCCTGTATGTCAATGTTTGGGAAAGGGGCAGCACCTTTTATCAAAGGGATACTTGTTTACTTAACTTCGTTTTTCACCTTCATGTTGCTCAACGGAATTTTTGTTTCGGTTTATATCGCAACAAGTCCGGAATTACGTGAAATGATGAAACCAAAGTAACTAGCGGATCATAGATTCTGTAATCAGTCATTGAATATGGGGGTTCCTTTTTCGTGTTTAACAACTTTTTGTTGCCGAATGATTGAACTGATTTTTACCTTGCATTTTATTTGAACTACATGAGGATTGAGACTATGAAATTCAAAGCCATACTCTGTTGGATTGCCCGCATTGTTGCAGCAATCATTTTGTTGCAAACGTTATTCTTTAAGTTCACCGCCTCGGCTGAATCGGTTTACATATTCACAACGATGGAGATGGAACCGTGGGGCCGGATTACCATAGGTGTATTCGAGTTAATTGCAGGAATTTTGTTGTTGATCAATCGCACTGCGTGGATAGGTGCTGGGTTAGCACTCGCGTTAATGATTGGTGCCATTGGTATGCACCTTACCTTATTGGGTATTGAAGTGATGGGTGATGGAGGTCTACTTTTTGCGCACGCGATTATTGTCGCAACTGCTTCGGTATATGTATTGGTGATGAACGAAGAAAATATTTCTGACTTTATGAAAAGGATAAAGAATATTTTTTCCGGTAAATAGCGCTAGTCTTCCAATGACTTCAGGGCCGTGGTCAGTGGTGTCTTTAATTCCTCCTGGTCTTTTAGTACATCTTTCAATCCATTGATCACGAAAGAAGGAACTTTCTCGCCTTTTGAAACTTTGTTGATCACCTCCGTTACCATTTCCAATGCACTTGTTTTGCCTTCAAAATCAGCCAATTCTTTTATTTCTGTTTCAAGCGATTTC
>JBGTGG010000202.1:0-9190 GCA_041746855.1 Cyclobacteriaceae bacterium
AAATCAACATCAGCATCAGATAGCTTGGTCAATGGAAGGATTTCATTTTCAAAAGTTTCCCATGACTTAGACTTGCCCTTGTAAAATTCAGTATATGCAGAAAGTAGTTCGTTTGCATATTTGTTACCGATCTCCAATTCCTGTTTCCTAGTGGTTAATCGACCGGATCTAATACCCAAAAGAATAGAAGGAGATTCATTGTATAACTCTTCATACTGTGTACTTGTTGACTTCATTGCTTTTTTAGCAAATTCATCAATGGTAGTTTCTTCTTTTTTAGCTTTCATGAAATGAGGTTTTTAAATTTACACGGCTTGAATAACTCCGCTTTTTATTTCTACCAAATACGCAAGCAAATCTTCATTTTGAAGAGCCTCTTCAGCGGTATACTCTCCCGCTATACCAGGAGGGTTGGATTGGTGATCAGGTATTCTAAATTTGCCATGTATGAATCTATATTCTATATCGTCAGCATAGAATGTTTCGGTTGGCAATGGTTGGGGTTTGGGAGTTGGTCTCGGTTCGCTTCCTGGTGACATTTGGAATGTTCCTTCTTTTTCAAATTGCATACTATTATCTTTAAGTGATTCTCAAAGATTGCATGCAATTGAAAAAAATAATAGAACTTGACTAAGCTGTGGTTTTCACCAACTTATAGAATCAAGGTCTCGAATTCGCAATGGAATAAGACATTTTCACTAACAAAACTGGCTTTCTTTTATTTTCTTTTTGCTTTTCTTATTTCGCTACCAGTAATTTGTTTCCTATCCTGGAAGCGTATGCAATTTCGCACAGCTGCATCATAACTGTACTCCTCTTCTTCAATTTTATAGAAATTCAGGAATGACTTTACGGCATCAGTAGTAGTGGATCCTGCACTCTTTTTCGCCTCAAACCAGGTGATTAAGCTTTCTCTAAACAGTGTCGCAAAATCAATGTTGAATATTATAATTCTTTCGGTATGGTTAGCCCTATCAATCATATCGGATGAAAGGATTATCCGCAAGCGATCGGTATAATCTTCAAACGTGCTTTTGTTTTTGAATCTACTACTTCGCTGGTCCAGGATAGCCTTCATAATACAAATGCCAAGAGGGCTATTCTCAACTATTTTTACTGGCTCCTGTAGGCGATACCGGTTAAGTAAAAACTTCTTTAAGTACGGTGCAATTGGAACCTTAGATTCTGGATAGTTATTCATTCTGCTCTTCTGTTTTTAGGATTCTGGGAGCAGTGGCCTTTGTGTGAGTGTAACGTTCCATAACTCGGTTGAAGGGTTTTACAGTGTGGGCATGTCAGCTCCTGATCAATTTTTCCTTTGAATCCTTCCAGTTCTTTAAGTTGATCCAGTCTTGGTTGAGCTTTGGCGATCGCTGATTCAAGCTCGATCACACGTGATTGAAGTTGATCCAGCTTCATTGGTTTCTCAATCAACTCCAAACGCTCGATCCACTTTGCATAAAATAAGTCTGCGTAAATAAAATTTATGGCCGCGATTAGAATACCCACAAACCAACGCTGGCAAATAATCAGTGGTGATTGAGTAAAGTCAAACGCCTGGACAAAAAACAAAAGAATGATCCCGCTGCAAACAGCCATTACATAAGGTATGCGCCTATCAAGGTGCTTTGTATTACAAGTTGTTAATAATACAGTACACTCATATCCTAAGGCAAGAAACCAGGCAGCAGCTATCTTTTCCCAATCAGCCATAGTTTCCGGTAGGGCTTGGGTAAATAGTGTATGGCTAAAGAATACCATTGCAATTATTACCATCATGAGTACAAATACGACCGCTCCCAGGGAGGTAATTGCTTTGGCGATTGAATCAAAGAATTTCATGCTTGTTTGTTGTTTAGTTTTCGATTGCGTTCATTGTAACGCTGCCAGACCTTATAGGCAGCATCATAGCTATACTCCGTTTCATCAATTTTTAACGTAGCAAGAAAATTCTTGCAGGCTTCATTTGCAGGGCTTCCCATCTTCATTTGAGCCTTGACCCAAAAAATCAATGAAGATGCGAAATGGATATCCAGCTCGACATTAATAAAAAGCAACTTTGCTCTTTTTGGCGATCGCTCGCGCATCTCTTTATTTAGAATGACACTTATGCTATCTGTATAAAGATCCAGAACGCGATCAAATCTATGCAACCGCTTTTCTTGCAATGCTTTCATAATAGCGCTCCCTAAAAATTGGCGCTCTGTGACTTGGATGGGTTCCCGTTTATCCAACGCATAAAGCACAAATTTTTTAATATGTGGTTTCATGGGTATAGACACGGGTGCTTTATCAATTATCATTTTGAGGATATAAAGATTTCTGCTTCATCGACTGGTAGAGTATATCATTGCACTCCATCCAGAATTTCCTGTACATATCGATTTTCGATACTGCCATAAACCTTTCCTAGCAGAAGGTTTTCAAGGCTTTCACAGCTAATATCCATATGCTCCGATATCCAGATTAAAGAGATGTTTTTGTCCATGTTTTTGATTTTTTATGGTTTTAAACTAAAAGGTGGTCATTTCCCTTCCCTACATTCCCTACATCCCTACACTTCCCTACATAGCCCGACACTTCCCTACATGATATTAGAGTAAAAGCTTTATTTTGAACTAAAAAAGCAATGTAGGGATGTAGGGAAGTGTAGGTATGGTTTTTATAGATATTCATAGAAAATGGAATTAAAATGGTAAATCATCGTTTCCACCCTTATTTCCAACTATTGGATTTTTGTCCATTTGTAGGGGTTGGGACTCATTTTGTAGGGAAGTGTAGGGAACGTGCCCATTTTGCTTCCCGAAATACGTTCCATTTTGCAAATTGCTGTAGCTGGATCCGGTTTGTGACTCCCAATATTCGACTACACTCCAAAGGTCTATTCCCAATTTAGAGTAGTAAAATACATGCCCACTGGTTGGGTTCTTTAAACCAGGTAAGCGAACAGAATCTTTATACTCGCGCCAAGCATCAGAATCTTTCAATTTCTGCATTAAGGATGCATTTGAAAGACCAGGCGACCGGTGGATCCGTAAATGCTTTTCCATGTACATGTTGTGGATCTCTTTCCAGCGAATGATTAAATGATCATCACGCAGAATGTATTCCTTGTTATGCTTGATGATGCCTTCACTAGCCAATTGAAGGACAATATCCCAAAAGCGTTGTGTAGCGCTGCCCGTATCGCGTTTCTCATTTTGTACGCGGATTGTATCAATTAAAAAAACAAGCAAGCTTTCAAATGAAAAAGGAAGCATCAACCCGGCTTTCTGAAGAACTGTGTACATAGAAATAATCATTGAATAGTTCTCGCACATTCGATCTGGCATTACAAGATTGTTGCCCTTTAGTTTGTCCTTGAAAGATTTGAATTGTTCTCTGAATTCAGTTTCAAATGAATCCTCGATTGTATCTCGGTGCTGAAGCAATATTCCAGTGATGGAGGTGATGCCTGATCTATTCAAGATCGTGAGCTCATCGTAGGCATTCACAACTTTATCATCCTTGATATTGGTATTGTAATCCATCAGGATAAGTCGCTGCATTAACGGATCATCATTTGGATACACATTACCTGTGATCAATGCACTTGAATTGATCGGAACAGTTTCTGTTCCGTACTTGGAATCAATGTTGGATCGTTCATATCCAAATCGATCATAGATGCCCGTAATTGTTTTTATGACCGAGTTATCCAACTCATTAATGAACTCTTCAAATACAGCTAAGGTGTTTACGTATTGGGCCATCTTTCGAATCTTGCCCTTGTCTGTATTTGCTTTCTCGCTCAGCTTTAATGGTGGCTGAGGATCGCCCCATAAGTGCTGAAGGTACATGGCAACCCTTGACTTACCGGATCCGCCTTCACCGTACAAAAAAAGCAATGGAAAATTACCTCTTACTGAAAATATATGGTCACTGAAAAGAGTAGCTATTCCAAAAAGCAGGGCTACTTTGCCAGCATCACCAAAGGCATGGCAATAAAGCCGGCTCCATTGCTCAAATGATGTATTGCTTTCTTTATAAGTAAACTTTTTCTCATTGATATGAAGGTAGTTATCAGTGCCTGGATGATATGGAATAAAGAAATTTTTCTCTTTAAGTTGAACTGTTCCGTGCTCATCAACCGGATGAAAAATTTTGTCATAAATGCCATTGGAGAAAGAGAAGAATTTTTCTTTGCTGTCCCAACCCAACATATCAATTTGAAATGATGGCTTTTCTTCTTGGAACAATTTATTTTTTATCCGCAACAAATCAATGTTTGTTCCTTCAAAAATAAAGTTGCCCGCCCCTTCTGTCAGTTCCTTGAATTTTTGAAAACTGGCCAATTGATTAGTATCAACATCAATGGAAACTTTTCTATTGTGGATATTTATTAATTCAATCAGCCGTTTGTTGGACTTCCCTCGAGTGATATGGAAAAGAATTTTGATTATAAAATTCGATCTTCGTTCAAGGTTACAAACATGTGAATCATAATTGTAGGTAGCGAAATAGTAACAATTGTCATGTTCATAAAATGAAAACTCTTGAATTTTCTTAGCTTGATCTTCTGAAATTTCTTCAGTAATATCAATACTGCTTTTTCCAGGTTCTTTTAATTTATATTCCCATTGACGTTCAATTTCAGAAGAATCAAGCCCTTTTGATTTACACAGTTTGATAAACGCATTGGCAGTTTTGGCTTTGCTTCTCCGAAGTGCAGTAGTCCATGTAGATTCAATGTCATCAGTATTGAATATTGTTTGGTGAATGCAGATTTGATCAAAAAGGTTTTTTCCTTTATCCCCAAAAGGAACCAACGCGTGAGAAATTGAAACGATGTTAGTTTCATCCACCAAATTGATTTGCCGCTCATTTATTTGCTCCACTAGGTCACAAACTCGCACGAAGCTATTTGAAAGACTTACCGGCCAAGCTTCCGGACTTTGTTGGTCCACATCCCCACTTTCAAGATTGATATTGCTCTCAATGCCTGTTGTCTTGTCTTTATGTCGAATAATTTTAGCCATTGAGTTCTGAAAGGGTTTGAGATTCTGTTGTATTGAGATTTGAAATGATAACCTTCGATGATGGTTTATATTTGATCAGATCATCAATTGATAATTTTTTTGAAATAAGGTCAGTTAGGAAATGATTTTCTATGCGAAGGTTGGCCATATGGATTTTATAAAGCTGGATGAGCCCATCCGTCTGATTAAAGAAATTGACAAGAGCATCGATTTGAATATCCTTTTTATCAATAATGCTTTGCGGTACATTTTTGGATTTCATTCTTTCAAGCTCTTCCTCAAGCTCTCGCAAAACGTTATGAAATACTCCTGAATCTCTTAACCATTCATTTGAGTTCTGTCTTAAATTTGAGGTAGTTGAATCAATCATTTCATTGGGATTTGATTATGATCATCATATTTTCAACACTTTCCTTACTTGTGGGATTCGTGTTTCTAATTGCTTCTAATTTGGAAGGAAAAGAAAAGCTATCAATGACAAATTTCTGATGCTCATCTTCGGTTATTGGAAAAATACCATGCTCGTGATAGAGAGCCCCTAAGTGAATAGCGTTGGTAGAAAGAGCAACAATCAATGAGTCTACTTTTTCCAGAAATCGCTTTTCATATTCAGTAAGCTTTAGATTGTGTGAATCTAAATTATGAAGCCTCTCTTCAAGAAGCCCTTTATGGTTTTCATTATCATTTATATAAAGCCATCCGCAATTATGGAGTATTGCTAATTGTGTGTGTAGCCTGGACATTCGAACCTCGTGAATAGAGGCCTGTATTACTTCCACCTTTGAACAACGACACGGCCTAGCTACTCCTTCATATTTTGTGCCGCTCATATCAATGCAGAGATCGGAGTGATCAATCCGCAGTTGATTCAAATAGATCTGGAATAATTTTACGAACCTCAACATGCTTTTTTTGCTTGAAGCTCATGTCTCCTATCAATTTCTTTAATAACAATCTTAATCAGGGCTTTGATGCTTTTGAATTGGAAGTAGATTCTCGTTTTATCAGGTGCATCAGAACTTACTAGATCGGAGGTCATATACGCTGCAAATAGTAAATCCAACCCTTTTGAATATCCTTTCGCATTGTCGCCAAAATAGTCATCATCACGAATTGTAAATCGTGACTCGTATACTCTTTTGAGAAGGCTTGTCATATCACTGTGGGCACAAACCACAGTATCTCGTTGCCGAAAGGATAACCCAAGCCGATCTTCAATTATCGCATAAAGAGAAGTATTTAGAGTGTCAATGACTTCATCATATGAACCAAATTTTAAAAGCGTTTCCCTTGCTTGGTTCAATGCGTTTTGTTTCTCTCTCAGGATTGAGTAATGAGCTATGGCTGTGCCATCTTGAGGTTTGCTTGTTACTGTTTTCATTTTGCTATTGGGTTAAGTGTACAAATTTTGATATACACCTAAATAGCAGTAGCTTCGCATTGTATTGGAATTGAAGACACCGCCACTTAGGCAAAAAATTAGCTTGATCATTTTGATCAAGCTTTTTTTATTTAGAGAGTTTTATTTCACCAGCAAAGTATCTCTCAACTTCAGTATCGGGTATATAAATTTTACGCCCGATTTTCTTGTATTTGATAAGACCCAGATTCATGAAAATCTCTAGCTGAGATCTGGATATCTTTATCCTGCTCATAAATTCCTTTGGAGTAAACTCTTCCGGTCTTTCAAGAGCGTTAATTTTTTGAAGGGCACCTTCAATTTTACCAAGCCTGGAATCGAATCGATTCAGAAATTCTTCAGGCACTTCATATACATGCTTTACCATATTAGTACTTATTAAGTGTTCCATAATAATTCAAATGTACTCTAATCAGTATATAATTCCAAATTATGTACGGAATACTAAATAAAAAAATATGACTATGCTTTTATTTTCCTTTAGAAATGGCTGTTTTAAGGGTTTCCATGAACATTTTAGGAAAGATATCCGAAAGCTCGCTGTAGTGAATAAGAACCCTATTGTTAACCATATTATCTAGTTCTTCGCGGAAAATAGCGCTTGTTTCACTTTCAATTAATTGTAGATACTTCAATTTCATTGATTCATTAGCTATCCAATCAATGGTTCTCATTGATTTATTTAAAAGCCTAATTGCCTTCCGTTCAGAGTTCAATTTGTCAACTATTTCAATCTGAATTTTCTTACTCCCTACTTCAGAAAGAGACTCTATTGCAACGTCAAATGAAGTAGGTTCACCATCAAGGCCCCTTCCGAATATAATTGGTGAAGACTTCAGTTTTTGATCCCGTAGTAAATCACTAAGCTTATTAATAAAGATATTGTTTACAATTTTGTGAATGGGAACAATTGAATAGTCAATTATAGAGCTGGGTTGATTTTCAATGATGTTTAGATCTAATATCCTAAAGAAATCAAATACCCTATAAATTGTATCAGATTCATTCTTCATCAGAATTTTATATCCTTGCATGCCTTTCTCAGTCACATAATTACTTGCATCCTTATAGTTAAGAACTCCAACTGAAAATGGGTCATGTGGTGCATAGGGATTGTCATTATCGAAAAGAATAAACCGACTTTTTATTTTTGCTTGCTTATTCTGGAACCTGATTAGAAGATAAAGCGGGTATTTTCCATTAAGCGGTTTCACATGCTTGTTGAGATAATACTTTAATGAGATTTTACCCTCTATCATATTTGAATTAAGCTTGATATTTAATTTCGAAAGATACATTCAAATATCAAACTTTGATGGGTCTAAACTAGAAACACCCGCATTCACATCTTCAATACCAAGCTCGTAGTAAGTTTCTGTAGTCGATGTTCTGGAGTGACCTAAAATTTTAGAGGTATGCTGTGCTGCTAGTCCACTAGCCGCCCAAAGCTGCGCATTAGAATGTCGTGCAGTCTTATTCATTATATTTTTGTCAATACCTGCTATGGTTGCAATCTCTTTTAATTTCGAATTGAATTTTTGATCACTGATTGTATCCGGAAATATTAAAATGGGGTCCTTTCCTCTTTGATCATCCAATATTTCAATAGCCTGTGGAAACATGTGTATAGGTGCTATAAACCGTTTGCCGTTTTTAAATCGCTTTCCATAAAGTACATAGCCCTCTTTTGAGTCCCGTAAATTTTCCCATTTTAATCGGCTAAAATCTGAGTGGTAAAAACCACCGTAAAAACAGAACATCCAATGCTTTCTGGCTTTTTCCAAATCTGGTCGATCGAGAGGAAGTTTTACATTCTTAAAAACGGTCAACTCTTCTTTTTCTAGGTGCACTCTTTGATTTGCCTTTGTTGGTGCAACTCCTATATCGACAAATTGGAAAGGATCTTTTTCAATGTATCCCTCATTTACGGCTTGTTTACATATCACTTTAAAGGGGTCAAAGTACTTGTGAACCGTAACGCCTGCCATCTTCTTTTCAGTTAGCAACCAGGTTGCAAAACTTTGAAATAATGGTTCCCCTAATTGGCCGAAGTTGATCTTTGAATTGAACTCATTCAGGTACCTTATAAAGGTCCGGTACTTTTTAAGGGTATTCAGGGATTTTCCTTTGACCTTTTTCATGTACTCGGTTGCATACTCATTGAATACATTGGCATCAGCTTTCTTATAAAAGTGATCGCATAAGCTTTCCAAAGAAACCCCTCTATCATATAATTTTTGCCTGTATACAAATTGTTCCAAAACATACAGTTTTTTTCTTATCAAGGAATTAAGCTGAAAATGAAACGGGTGAGAATCTTTAACCCACCGGTTTTCCTTACCAGCCCAGGAGGACAAATCAATTTTCTCACCCGTTTTTAAATACCTTGATTTTTTATCGACTGTAATGCGAATGTAGATAGAGTATAGCCCTGTCTTATTCTTTACATTGTTCTTGTTAACAATCGGTTTGTACGAAAGCCCCATATTTCAAAAAGAGTAGTCTTTAACTCAACTCTGATCGAAAAATAGGGAAAGAAACAGGAAAACAATTAGTGGGTATTAGTGGGTATTAATGTGTATCACAACCTTAAAGAATAGGGTGTAATTAAATGAAAAAGAGAATGTTAACTAACATTCTCTTTTAGGTTCGTAGCGGGGACAGGACTCGAACCTGTGACCTTTGGGTTATGAGCCCAACGAGCTACCAACTGCTCCACCCCGCGATATATTTTTTATCGCTTTTCAGAACC
>JBGTGG010000203.1:0-7663 GCA_041746855.1 Cyclobacteriaceae bacterium
CTTCATGATGTGTTCATTGGAAATTGGATTCGGACTTGAAACGTTGATAGCACCTGACAGCGCTTTATTTTCAATGATGAAGTCGATTACATTCGCAAAATCCTTTTCATGGATCCAACTGAAATACTGATTCCCATTTCCTTGTTTTCCTCCAAGACCAAGTTTAGCAAGATTCTTAAGCGGTTGTAATGCTCCACCATTTCTTCCCAAAACAATTGCGGTTCGAATGGCAACCTTCCGGGTGGCGTTAGTCTCTATTTCAGTAAAGACTTTCTCCCATTGCTGACACACATCCACAGAAAACCCCGTCCCAATCTCTCCGGTTTCCTCGTCCATTGGTCGGTCCAGTGCATGTCGATAGATGGTGGCCGAAGACGAATTGATCCAAAGCTTCGGTGGCGTTTTACATTGCTGAATTGCCTTTCCTAAAATAGTTGTTGACTCCAGTCGCGTTGCGTAGATTAATTTCTTATTGGCTTCTGTGTACCGACAGTCAACAGATTTACCATTTAAATTGATAAGCACATCAGCATCTTCAAGCAGGGATGTCCAGTCACCAAAGGACTTACCATCCCAATTTACAAATTGAATATTTCCATCAACCCGGGATTTACCCCGCGTCAACACTATAATTTTGGTTTCGTGCTTATAGTGATCAATGATACATTTCCCAAGAAAACCACTTCCACCTGCAATTACTATTTTTTTCATGAGTGTTGGTTTATGCTACAATTTCTTTTGCCCTCTTTCTCAATTTGAAGAATACAAACAGGTTAAAGAAATGTATCCCGCCAAGGATCAAGATGATCGCACCTATTTTCACACTGAGTTTTTCTATGACAATTTGCACAGAAGTAATCTCTCCGAATATTTAAAGCGTGAAAACCGCATACCCAATATTGATGAGATAAAAACCTACCACCAATAGTTTATTCACACTATCGGCCAACATTTCGTTGCCATGAAAAATATCCACCAGAAATACCCGTCCATTCGTGAAGAGTGTCCTGGCAACCCAAACCATGAGCGCAATGGTTAAGGGCATGTAAATCGCGTAGCTTAAAATGATGTAGTTCATAAAATTTAGTGTTTAATGTTAATTTATAATTTAATGTTTTGTTGATTCACCCCTTCCTTCCCGAAACAAAATAGTACCCGAAGGTGGATTGAGCCGAACCCAATACCATCGTCAGCAAGGGCGACTTTAAATTATCCCACCGTTCTTTGTTCATCTTTTCTTTCCCGAAAAGGAATTCCTTAACCAAAAAGTAAAGCACTGTAAAAGGAACGTGCGCTACCGAAGGTGCAATATTCAGACTCACATCTTCCGCAGAAATGTCGGTGAAGTTTAAATGTTCAAGTTCTTTCTTTACTTCGTTGATGTTGCCCAATTCCGTTAATGCCCACGAAGAACACAACTGATCATAGACTCTTCTGATAAACCCCGTTTTCGCGACTGGCTTTTTTAAAAAACCATCTGAGATAACAAACCTTCCTCCCGGTTTTAGGATGCGGTGAATTTCAGTTAGTAAATCTGTTTTACTTGCTCCGGTTGCATAGCAGCTGCTTTCAATCGCCACTACGGCATCCAATGAATTATCAGCAAAATTCGTGTTGCAATAATCCCCTTCCAGTATTTCGATAGACTGTGTTTGCATGGAAGCTTTATTCAACGTTGTTGCTTGCTTAACTTGCCACGGCACAAGTGTAATGCCTTTACCACGCATGGCCGGAAAGTTCTTCGCACCATACCGTAATGTAGCACCCAATCCACACCCCAAATCTGCAAGTGTAAAGGCTGATTTTGTATCCAGTGAAAGTTTCTCTAACACTTTTTTGTTCAATTGCTCCAGCATCGCTTCTCTGTTAAACGGATTGATTCCTTTTTGCCAATAGCCAAAGTGCATGTTGTAGTTTTTGCTCCAGGTACTATAATCCGGACCGGCTTTTTCATAGTAGGAAATAATAGACTCCTTCTTAGACAACGCCTGTTTTCTGGTAATTTGATTGGCTTTCGCTGGGTGTAGAACGGCTGTTGTTTTCATAACTTTCAGGATTTATTGAAACTTTGGATTAAAAAAATAGTTCAGAATTTCATTAGCAATTTGTAAAACCACGTCTGGTCCGACTTGGTGAATTTATCGATCATGCCATCTACCTTTAAGGAAAAATCAAAAAGCTCGCCCGTTACTTTCTTAAATTCAGCGACTTCTTTTTTGTTATCTCCTGAAACACGTTGCACTTGTTCCAGCACCGTAAGGATGGGTTCAATCTCCCTCCTTCTGCGCTCTTTCGAAACTTGTTTGGCCAATGCCCACACATCTTTACTGGTACTGAAGAACTCTTTCCGCTCCCCTACCTTGTGTTCTTTTTGAACGATTCCCCAATCCATCAGTGCCCGTAAATTCATATTCACATTTCCCCGCGACATCTGTAATTCTTCCATGATTTCTTCCGCAGACAGCGGTTCGGTTGACAGCAACAACAATGCATGAAGCTGTGCCATAGCCTTATTAATGCCCCAATTGGAACCTAATGTGCCCCACGCCTGGATAAATTTTTGTTTGGCTTCGTTGTACTCCATGCCCCAAACATACTATTAATTTCTAAACTTTCAAATATTATTGAAAGTTTAATTTGAATAAAAGCTTTTCAATTCTTATAGCTTTGGTTGTTAAACTCTAACCTCCTGCTCAACCTCAACAGACGATTCAATTTGATTTTCTAACCGAATCATTTCATAGACGTTTATATTACCAGTCAATGCCTCGAAGCTAACTGCCATTGAATAAGGAACCTGCTCAGATAAATCGCTCTCCCATCCTTTATGACCTATTACCGCCACACTCAATATGCTTGGTAGTTCGTAAGACTTCATCACACACCATGATTTTTGGAGGGAGCTATCCTGTCTTTTAACTCCACTTATTTTACTCCAATCATTTCTTTCACGGATAACCCATCCTATTGAATTTTGATCTTCTTGTCTTTCCTCAGGTTCATCCATGTCTTTAAGAATACGGCTGGCAAAACGTTCATAACTTTCACCAAGTTTTGAGGATTCCCAATCTAACCAAGTTGACAAGTATGATTTAGTCCTTCTTCTAGTTCTTCTTGGACGTGCCACGAATGAAAGCGTAACCTCTACTAGAATATCATAATCCTGCCCTGGTCTATTCATTTGTTCAGGAACTTTGATTGAGTATAAATTTGCTTGCTTCGCACATATTCCGCCTGAGGCAATTAGGGTAATTCTTTTTTCTGAATTTTCGATAGCGTGCTGTAAGTTTGGAATTCCATATCCATAATGTCGAATATGATCAATAGTTGGATTCGAAAAAATGGATTCAGGCAAACGGGCAGACTGGACAATCAAAGCTCGATAAAGATTTGAAGTATCATCAGGGAAAAGCCTTTGTAAATGGGCCACAATGTGAGCAACTTTTGGTGCAGCATATGAGGTTCCAACCGAGTCTTTGCCAACACCACTTCCTCCATTGTATGTCGATTTTACAAGCTCAGGCGAAACAATTGCCTCATTAGTTAGGTTGGGGTTCACATTCTTTTCTTTAACATAATCCCCACCATACTCAACTACATCTGGCTTAACCATATTCCAAAGTCCTAAACCAGTCCTAGAAAATGATGAGGGATCATCTCTATCACCAAAAGACTCTTTAAGGGCATCATCAAACTTACCAATACAAATAGACCCAACTGTAAGAGCAAAACAGCTTTGAGCTGGATTTGCAATTCGTGAAGAATTCTGTTCGATCAAGTATTTTGGGTATTGTCTCCCGGCTTGAATGTGCTCCTTAATCCCTGGCCTCAATGGATTGCCGGATTCGATTGAAAGATTTCCTGCCGATAAAATAAAAAGAATATCATTCTCGAACATCAATCTGTCTATGGTAGAAGCCCATTGTGACATATGAATTAATCTATACGGACTATAAGAGTTTATCGACAAGTTAAAAATCCGAGTCCCGTCAAAGTGGTCAACGATATCTTCCATTAATTTAGGAGGATACAAATAATCCGGCAAAGACACATTTCCACCAACTTGCTCAAGGACTCTTGCATTTTGCAACCGGCAATGAAGTTGGTGTGGACTACTTCTTGGAATTTCATTTGGATACAGCACAGCTCCGGCCACGCGTGTTCCATGTCCACCACTAGATGACACATCGGCAGTTGAAGCATCTCCGTCAATAAATGAGCGCGAGGCTGCTGCATCCATAGCCAGTGCAATTAATCTATGTTCCTCTTGAATGCCGCTATCAATAATGCAAACTTTTGGAGCATCACTAGGGGGAGGGACCAAATCGGGATGTGTGCTTTCAAATTCAGTAGGAGTGTTATTTAAGATGACTAGCGGATCATGCTCACTTACTTCAAATAAGTATTGGTAATTCAAAACAATATCCTTTAATCCTTTACCTGAAATTTTTACGCGACACGAAAAGCTATCATCAAAATTAACGTAACCACTTAAAAGTTCGCCACCGTATCCATGTACTAATTTTTCCAGATCCCCTTGACGCTTGATCTCTAATTCTCCTCGATCAATCTCAATTTGCTGCTTCTTTTCTTGCCAACTTTTCAGGGAGCGTTGATATTTTGCATCATTTAAGTTCTTCTTCTTTTCGGGTTGGGTTGGTATTCTCATGCAACATGCAATCCCCAGATCAATTACATATTGATTATCGTCTTGTATTTGGTGCCACTTGGCTCTTAGGTCATCTGAAAGTATTTCTTGAATCTTCCATTGAGTTCCTGCATTGATCTGCCACAACTTGGCTGCCTGATCTTTAGAGCGCCCTTCTTGTTTTAAGAATTTGTCAATCTTTGCATTTAAAGAGATGAGGTTATCAGAAGATGCTCCGATTATAAATCCATCTTCTTCCTCAGCAATAATTTCTATTCCAAAGCTACGAAGGGACTCAACATCAAATTCGGCAGAGTCGATTTGAAGAAACACAGGGATTACTTCGGGATTTGGAAGATCAGGTAGATTTTGCTCCTCTCTTATTTTAAGATTCTCGACCCAATAGTCTTTCAGTGTATTAACATTTGCTGTTAACCTATCACCGTGGCTATTTCTGTCTGCAAGATTTGCAAGCGTTTTCTGGTTTCGTTCTCTTTTCCCACCACCTTTTCTCGATTTAAACTTACCATAAATTACCTGCTTGATTTCTAAGTGGGGAAATCCCGCCATCAGATAAAATATTAATAGTTAGAATTTTCGCTCAAAGCTTTTTTGATATCTTCACTATCAATTGCTTTTTTGTTTTGAAGGACAGCAGATTTTGCAGAATCCTTAGCAACCTTAACAACCAGTGCAGCAGAGTATCCATTCATTTTTGCTGCGATATCATCCCACTTTATCTCTTTGGAAGTACTGATTGATGAGAGGGTATTTCTTAGCAGTCTAACAATTTCTTCCTTGCTAGGCCTAGGCATTTCAATGATGTCATCAAATCTTCTAAATAAGGCTTTGTCAATTGATCCTTCAAGATTTGTGGTTGCAATAATAAGTCCTGGAGCTTCATAATCTTCAAGAAGATTTAGTAATACATTAACAACTCTGTGCATTTCACCAACATCTTGACCTGATGACCTTGCTTTAGCAATAAAGTCAAACTCATCAAGTAGCAGAACACATGGATAAGTTTTTAAGGATTCAAATAACTTCTTAAGATTGGCTGCCGACTCGCCCAAATAAGATGAAATAATTGCTTCAAAGCGCACCTTCAAAAAAGGCAGCCCTATATTCCAAGCAATTCTCTCAGCACTCATACTCTTTCCGCAACCTGGAGCACCATAAAACAATATCTTCTGTCTTGGTTTTAATCCAAAGTGCGCTAATCTCTCCCTTGCCACAAATTCCTTTTCAATTCTTTGAAGCTTTATTTCAATAGTTTTAGCCAAGATCATTTCGTGACGTAACTGTTCACGTTCAATCAATGTGGCCAACGGTATATTATTTCGCTTATCCGTTGGTATAATTGTCCCCTCTGGAAGAAGGGTTCTTAATTCCTTTCTGAAACTGACATGAGCAGCCACATTTTTTTCGAGGATGTTTCTAAGTTTATCAGCTAACTTGCCATGCCCTTTAAGCTTCTCATTTTCAATAATCCTTTTGGCAACTTTCACAACATCATCTTCTGGATCACCTTCTATCGATCTAAAAAGCCTGACCATTAAATCCTGATTCATAAGAAAAAAACTTTTGCATCAATAATATCACAATTTTTCGATAACTAAACGATCAAATGACTATAAATCAAATAATGTACTCCGCTAAGAAAAGTATCCATTTCTCAATAATTGACTGATAATCAACCTGCAAATTCATCTCACCCGAATTAATAGATTTAATCAGAGTTTAAAACATCATTTATTTTCATCCTTGGTTTTTATTAGAAGAACTTTTTGATTTAATAGCTGAACTTCATTTAATCTACACCCAAACGTTTTTGTCAAAACGAAAATTTCACCAAAGGAAATCTTAGAATTCGTTTAGTAATTCTCCCCTCACTTTGAACTGTTGCATATTTTACAACAGTTCATTTACGTATGAGTTCTTTATCTCATTCCTCTCCTGCTATGTGTCTTGAGATTACTGTTCCCGCAACGCATGCACCGGATTTGCAAACGCAGCTTTCAGGGATTGCCAGCCCACCGCCAAAAAGGCCAGCATGTTTACCACGGTAAGGGAAAGCAAATGGATCCACCAGTTGAAGTCAAACCGGTAGGCAAAACTTTCGAGCCAGTGTTGCACAGCATACTGTGTTACCGGAATTGCCACTACGCAGGCGATTAATACGGGAATGAAAAATTCTGTGGTGAGCAACAGCAGGATGTTCCAGGGGTTGGCTCCCAATACTTTGCGAATGCCGATCTCTTTTGTTTTCTGAAAAGTAGTGTAGGCCGCCAGCCCGATCAACCCAAGGCATGCAATGGAAATGCCCAAGACGGCAAACAGTCCGAAGAGTTTTTCAAATGCTTTCTCCTGCCCATACTGTTCATCAAAAAAAGAATCAAGGAAAAAATAATCAAACGGGTCGTTCGGATAAATTTCTTTCCACACACGTTCAATGTCCCCAACCACTGCTGGCATGTTTTGACTCTTTATTTTTATCGGAAAATATCCAAACTCATAATTATGTCCTTCCAATAAAACCAGCGGGTGGATTGCCTTTTGAAGTCCTTCGTAATGCGTATCCTCCAACACACCAATCACCTGAAGCTCCTTTGTTCCCATCGCTACTGGTTTGCCGATGGCCGATTCGCTGGTAAAGCCCAACATACTTGCTGCTGTTTCATTGATGATGATGTTGGTCTCTTCCCCGGGCTGCTCCTTGAAATTACGGCCACTGACAAAATTAATTCCGAGCGCAGGTGCATAACCCGGATCAACATACGCCACATCATACGTTATGTTTTTTCCTTCTTCCGTTCCTGGTGCATATACATCTTCACGCTTGACGAGAAATTCATTTCCCGGTATGCAAGCCGAAGCCCCCACTTGTTCTACTGCGCTATGCGACAAAAGTTTTTCCCGTAAATTTTTAAAATATGAAATCCGTTTTTCATTGCCGATCAACGAACGTGGTGAATGCAACACCACCACCTGGTCGGGCTCCATCCCCAGCGACTG
>JBGTGG010000204.1:0-21421 GCA_041746855.1 Cyclobacteriaceae bacterium
TTGCTAGTATCGGGTTCCATGGAAGCTCGATAAAGGATACGAATGGAAATGTATTACCGGCTTTGGTGGTGTTGTTGGGTGGTGGAAAGTTAAAAGATGGTGATGGCCTGATCGCTGAGAAAGTCATTAAGATACCGAGCAAGCGCGGCCCGGATGCAATGCGTTTGTTGTTGAGCAATTATGAAGCGAATTCAACAGAAGGTGAATACTTCCACAGCTTTTATGCTCGGATGGGCGGCAGAAAATACTTTTACGACGTACTAAAACCATTGGCCGATGTTTCGCAAACAACACCACAAGAGTATATCGACTGGGGTGGCGAAGACAAATACAAACTGGAAACCGCAGTAGGAGAGTGTGCCGGTGTAATTATTGATCTTGTTTCAACACTATTTTTGGAATCAGAAGAAAAATTAACACTTGCAGAAGAAGCGCATCAGGAAGGTCGCTATGGGGATGCGATCTATCATAGTTATAGCGCTTTCCTCAATACTGCGAAGGCGTTGTTGTTGGATGAGAATGTGAAGCCGAGTACGCACATTCAAATCATCAATGATTTTCAAAAGAAGTTTGTGGAAAATGGTAAAGTCAATGTTGCTGATTTCGGATCATTGGTTTTACAAATGAATAAAGAGAAACCAAGCCCATCATTTGCTTCCCGTTATCGGGAAGAGTCAAAGGCATTTCTTGAAGAAGTCCAGTCGATACGCGCACAAAAGCATAAACTTCAAGCGGTATGAGAAAAAAAATTATTCCCAAGTTAACGTTGGTAGGTGCCGGGCCTGGTGATCCGGATTTGCTTACGCTGAAAGGGTTGAAAACTATTCAACAAGCGGACGTTATACTGTATGATGCATTGGTATCTGAAGAGATTTTAAAATTAATTCCGGAGGAAATTCCGAGCTGGTTTGTAGGGAAGCGATTGCGAACACAATCTTTTGCACAAGATGAGATTAACCGCATGGTGGTGGAGTTGGCTTCGACCCACGGACATGTTGTGCGCTTGAAAGGTGGTGATCCGTTTATTTTTGGAAGAGGCCATGAAGAATTGGAGTATGCTTCGCAGCATGGACTTCAAACGGAAGTTGTTCCGGGTATCACATCGGCTATTGCTGTTCCTGAAAATGTGAACATCCCGCTTACACGAAGGGGTGTGAGTGAAAGTTTCTGGGTAATCACCGGCACAACACGCACGGGCAATCTATCAAATGATATTTTTCTTGCTGCACAATCAACGGCAACGGTAGTAATATTAATGGGGCTGCATAAGATCGATGAGATTATGCAAATATTTATTGACGCAGGGAAAGGGAATACTCCAGTAGCAGTTATTCAGGATGGTACACTTCCTTCGGAACGGCTGCTTGTAGCCTCTGTTGAAACGATTGGACGAATGATGAAGGAAGCGCCCTCGCAGGCGCCTACGTTAATTGTGGTAGGCGATGTTGCTGCGTTTGCGAAACAAAAAAATAATATCCACTTTGTAGATCAGGAAATGGATCGCAAAGTAGGATGAAGAAAAATGCACTCTATCCGGTATTTCTAAAAGTTGAACACCTTCAAGTACTCATTGTGGGCGGAGGCAATACAGGGCTTGAAAAAATTTCAGGATTATTAAAGAGCAGTCCGGGAGCTAAGATTACGTTGATCGGTGAAACTGTTATGGATGCGATCACTGAATTAACAACCCATCATCCTCAAGTAATTATCCATACGCGATTGTTTCAACCGGAAGATTTGGAAGGAAAGGAATTGCTCATTCTTGCAACCGACAATCGCGAACTTCATCAGGAGATACGCGCGCTTGCGAAGAAAAGGAACCTATTGGTAAATGTTGCCGACACACCTGACCTCTGCGATTTCTATTTGGGAGGGGTGGTCTCAAAAGGAAATTTGAAATTAGGAATCTCCACAAATGGCGAATCGCCCACGATGGCAAAACGATTGCGTGAATTTTTTGAATCCGTGCTTCCGGAAAGCATGGATGATTTATTAGCCAACATGAACCAGATAAGGAACAATGTGAAAGGTGATCTTCAAAAGAAGATTGAAGTCCTTAATCAGGTGACGAAATCCTGGAAAAATAGAGAGGAATAGCTTTCCAAAGACCGCTGATCTAAACGCAGCCGGAATGTTGTTGTGATGATTTTGTTCCGTCCCTACAGGACGGGATATGATAACACAAATTTTTCTACAAATATTCCGTCCCGCTGGGACGGGCTGTTCGTGTCGCCTACAAACATTGGGTGAAATTTTTCATTTCCTTCGACACGATGGCAAACAAAATTTTTTTTGATGTATAACCTAGAGAACAATTTTTGGATTGATCACCATCTTAAACCGTAGACCATTCAGGACCATGATCGGCATCTAAATTACTTTAATTTTTAAGACTATCGAAAGCTCCGTAGGAGCGGAATATTTTTAGCCGCTTACGTAGCCCGCTAATATAATGAGGCAGTAAACGTGCGATGAAATTTTTCATTTCCTTCGACACGATTGCAAATAATTTCTTTTCAGATACTCACCAAATAATTTTAAACAGATCAACACCTTCAAAATCGAAGACCCTGCAAGCTCCGGAGGAGCGGTATTTTTATAACCGCGGGTGCAGCCCACGGTAAGTGGATAAGTTTTTCTCGTGTCGCCTACAAACGTTCAATGAAATAATTACATTTCCATTTGACAAGATGGCACGCAAGTTCCTTTTAGATGCTAATAATTTGTGGATGGATCATCAATTTAAATCGGAGACCATGCTGGACTATGTTCCGGCATCTAATTATTTAATTAAAAGACAAACCCTTCGGCTCCAGAGGAGCGATTTATTTTTATCCGCAGGTGCATCGTGGTATATTGAGGCTTTATCCGTGTCACCTACAAACGAGATATGAAATAATTTATTTCCTTCCACACGATTGCAAATAATTTCTTTTCAGATACTCACCAAATAATTTTAAACAGATCAACACCTTCAAAATCGAAGACCCTGCAAGCTCCGGAGGAGCGGTATTTTTGTAACCGCGGGTGCAGCCCGCGGTAAAGGGATAAGTTTTCTCGTGTCGCCTACTAACGTGCTATGAAATAATTCATTCCCTTCGACACGATGGCACGCACGATCCTTTCAAATGCTCATTTGTAAACAATTCATGGATAGGTCAACATTTCAAATTCGAGACCATGCCGGTCTAGGTTCCGGCATGTATCCATTCGATGAAAAATTTCATCATGGTAGGTAATATTTTTTCATCTCGGGAAAGAATTTTTAAACAGATCAACACCTTCAAAATCGGAGACCATGCAAGCTCCAGAGGAGCGGTATTTTTATAACCGCGGTACAACCCGCGGAAAGAGAGATAAGTTTTCTCGTGTCACCTACAAACGCGCTATGAAGTAATTCATTCCTTCGAAACGATTGCGCACACGATCTAAATAATTCATTCCTTCTACACGATTGCAGGTAAGTTCATTTCCGTCCGCGAAAGAATTCTTAAACAAATCAACACTTTCAAAATTGAAAACCATGTAAGCTCCAGAGGAGCGATATTTTTGTAACCGCGGGTGCAGCCCGCGGTTACAATGAGGCATTTATCCGTGTCGCCTACAAACGTGCTATGAAATAATTTATTTCCTTCGACACGATGGCACGCACGATCTACAACTCCTTACCACAATTAGAATGATTCCCTAAACAGAAAACCAATTTGGCTTTCCTTGAAACGCCAAACTTACTGCCTCACCCAATGCCGGGCCATGCTTAAACCCATGTCCTGATCCACCGCCTAAGAAGATTACATTATCAGCACCCGGACGCTTTTCAAAAACAAAATTACCATCGGGTGAATTTTCATACGGACATACCCTGCTTTCAATCACGGGTGCATTTTTTAATCCCGGAAAGCGCTTTTCTAAAAAATCCCGAGCGTCTTGAAGAACTTGCGGATTAGGGAGATGATCACCTGTGGCTGGATCAAATTTCTCCCCACGTTTATCAACGCCAATCTTGAACCCGCGATGGTTGTTTCCTGGAATTCCATAATAGAAATCTTTTCCATCCACATCAATCCATACCGGAAAATTCTCATACGCTAAAGAAGAATCGGAAGGGACACCAAAATAATACACTTCTTGTCGCGTGCAGGTAATGGTGTTTTTTAATTCTGGAAAAAGAAATCCTAACCACGAACCACAAGCGAAAAGGAATGCATCCGCGGTATGCGTTGTTCCATCACTGAATACAATCGTATCCAATCGACCATCTTTAAATTCCCCTGGTTTTACATACTGTTGAATATACGTTCCGCCCTCTTTTATAAAATGATCGACCACCGCCTGGCAACTCTCCCGTGCTTTTAAAAAGCCTCCGAATGGATCAAACCAGCCATGATGTAAATCTTCGGTGTTGAGAAGTGGATATCTTTTTTTGAGGTTATGGCGTGAAAGATATTCGTACGGCATGTTATTTTTTTCCGCAAAGGGAAGGGAATCAACTACCATGGAGGTGTTTTCTTCATAACACATCCACAGCACGCCCGTGTTAAAAAATAATTGTTTGTTAAATTCTTTTTGATGTTGTTTCCAAAGTTCAAGGGCACGGACATTGGAATTGAAATAGCGTTCATTTGCCCCATACGTTGACCGGATAACGCGCGTTTCATCGCCAGAACTTGAACGTGAATTCCCAGGGCCCCACGAATCGATAAGCGTGACTTTAAAACCTGCGCGTTGCAGATAGAAGGCACTCCATCCGCCAAACGCCCCGGCCCCAACAATCGTAATGTGGCTTTTGGGTGGCAAGTCAAAAGCCTTCACATCGGCAATTTGTAGTGACGATGGGGAAAATGTATTGAGGTTTTGCGTAGCCATTTTATTTGTTCCAGTTACCTGGATCAACTCGCCATTCCTTCAGTGAATTTGCTACGGTTTCATTAATGGTTCCATTGTGAAGTGCATAGCTGATCAAATGGCTGTAGTCACTCAGGCAGGTGAGTGTGATTTTGGCTGCTGCAAAATTTTCCTCAGCAGTCTCAAAACCGTAATTAAAAATTGATACCATACCCAAAACCTCAAAACCTGCATCCTTCAAAGCTTCGGCAGCTTTCAACGAACTTCCACCGGTGGAAACGAGGTCTTCTACAATTACCACTTTTTGTTTTTTGGTGATTTTTCCTTCAATCAGGTTTTCCATTCCGTGCCCTTTGGGTTTGGGCCGCACATATAAAAAAGGTTTTTCCAGTGCGTCCGCGATTAAAGCTCCCTGCGCTATCCCGGCAGTGGCCACGCCTGCAATCGATTCCGTTTCGGGATATTCTTGCTGAATGATTTCACACAATCCCTCCGTTATTTTTTTTCGAACCTCCGGATAGGACAGCGATATGCGATTATCACAGTAGATCGGTGATTTCCAGCCAGAACTCCAGGTGAAGGGTTTTTCGACATTCAGTTTAATAGCCTCTATTTTTAACAAAAGGCTGGCGATCGGTTCTGCGGTTTCTTTTTTCGTACGGATGTAGGTCATCCGCCAAATTTATGACTTCGCCAGTAAAAAGTGGCCGATGGCAGAAGACTATTTTGATCCTTAATTCGCTTTTTTGGCGCGAAAGAAAACTTCTTTCAAAAAACTCTAAATTCCACTTGTGTGCGTGCGAATTATTTACTCTTTTGCGATCATGCTTCTGAAGTAACCCCGATTAGGATGATCATTTTTATCAACGATATCCCTGTGCAATTGGCCGGGCCAAATGAAAATCCAGACAAGGACCACTTTAACCACATCATTGATGCCCGGAAAGAACCTATTTCCAAGGCCAAATTTATCAATCATGTATGGGTACAGGGTGTCGATGAGAAAGTTTTTGACAAGGTTTTGCATTTGCTCAATTCGAAAGTCCCTTTGAATGTATTGTCTGTGTACCTAAGCGTTGCGGATTATGCCCGGATAAAAGTCTATCTTAAAATGAAGTTTAAGATTGTGAAAGCTGCCGGAGGATTGGTGGTGAAAAAGAAGGAAAAGTTCCTCATGATTTACCGGATGAAGAAGTGGGACCTTCCAAAAGGAAAAAAAGAAAAAAGGGAAACCTACAAGGAAGCAGCAGTCCGCGAAGTAGGAGAGGAGTGCAATGTAACGGTACGACTTGGTAAAAGAATTTGTACCACCTGGCATACCTATACCATGAACCGCAGGGCGATGCTCAAGAAAACCAAGTGGTATTACATGGATTTGATTGATGATTCAAAAATGAAAGGCTGTAGTGAAGAAGACATTGAAGAAGTGCGGTGGATGCGCGAGAAGAAAGTATACCTGGCGTTAAAACAATCCTATCGCTCTATCCACTATGTCTTTGAACAGTATTATGCAACACTGGAAGAGAAACCCCTTCCACAGAAATAACTAAACGATGCCACAATTTTACACATAAAGATTCAAGGAGGTATCTTTTGTTAGGGATGCCAAATATTTGCACGTATCATTCCAGCATCCAGTATCCAGCATCTAGTATCCAGAATCCCTTCTACCAACAATTTTTCCCTAAATACTTGGTTTTGTAACGAGGCTGTCCAATCTTTCACACTGATTATTAAAGAAAAGTGAGAAAAGCCTGTCTTGTTATTTGTTGTAGTTTCCTAACCGTCAGTGCTTTTGCGCAGGTTGTTTTGGAGAACAATCCCCCAAAAATTAAATGGAGCCAGATCAATACTCCACATTTCAGGGTGCTCTTTCCTTCCGGTGATGATACACAAGCCCAACGTGTGGCCAATACACTGGAAGCAATCCATAGTCCGGAGGCTGTAACATTGGGAAGTAAGCCTAAGAAAATTTCGATCATCCTTCAAAGCCAATCTTCCGTTTCGAATGCATTTGTTTCTGTAGCGCCAAGACGCTCGGAGTTTTACATGATGCCTTCACAGAATTATAATTTTCAGGGCAATTCGGATTGGTTGGATATGATCAGTTCACACGAGTACCGGCACATCGTCCAGTTTGAACATGCCAAGGTGGGCTTCAATAAATTTGTGTACACACTTTTTGGTAACAATACATTCTCTGCCATGGCGCATGCCGCTGCACCGGATTGGTTTTGGGAAGGGGATGCAGTTGCGATTGAGACCGCATACACACCTACAGGCCGCGGGAAGATTCCAAACTTTGGGTTGGTTTTCAAATCCAACTTAATGGAAGGAAGGACATTCAATTACCATAAACAATATTTACGTTCCTATAAACATTTTATGCCCAACCATTATGTGTTTGGTTTTCACATGGTGAGTTATCTGCGAAGAAAAACCAACGATCCTGAAATCTGGGGAAAAATTACGGAACGCGCGTGGAAGTGGTCTTTTGTTCCCTTCACATTTTCAAATGCGATTCACAAAGAAACCGGGCTCTATGTAGTCGACTTGTACAAAGAAATGGCTAGCGAACTAAAAGAAGATTGGCAAGCCGAAATTGACCAACTGGATCTCACAACTTTTGAGCGGGTAAATGTTCGTACAAAGAAAGCGTATACCGATTATGAATTTCCACAGCCGTTGGAAGATGGAAGTGTGCTTGTGTTGAAATCAGGCATTGGCGATATACAACAATTTGTGTTGTTGAAAGAAGGGAAAGAATCCAAAGCGTTTACACCGGGTATCATGAACGATGCGGGAATGATTTCCGCCACCAACTCGAAGGTGATATGGAATGAATACGGTTATGATCCGCGGTGGCGTGTTGAAAACTATTCCCTGATTAAAAGTTTTGATGTGGGAAGCAAAACCAAAACTATTGTTTCCGATAAGCATGCACGGTATGTGGGCGCTGCTCTTTCGCAGGATGGATATCAGGTGGTGACCGTTCGTACGGATACAGAATACGCTTCCACGGTAGTAGTGTTGGATTTTTTTTCCGGCAAAGTGTTGCATGAATATCCAAACCCAGATAATGAATATTATTCCATGGCCCGTTTTTCTGAAGATGGAAAAAAGATTGTGGTGCTGAAAGCCAACCGACAGCAAAAGGCGGTAGTGTTGATTGATGTTGAATCGGGAAAGGAAGAATTACTTTTACCGTATGCGGATGAGAATATTGGATACCCTGTATTGGTGGGCGAGTATATGGTGTACAATTCCCCGGTTAGTGGAATCGATAATATTTATGCAGTTAACCTTGGTACGAAAGAAAAACGCCAAATCACATCGAGTAAATATGGTGCTTATAATCCGGCTGTAAACAAAGAGCGGACAACGCTTTATTACAACGACCAAACAAAAGATGGTTTGGATGTGGTGATGATTCCCTTCGATCCAGCATCATGGAGATCAATCGGGCAACCGCATTCAGGACCAAACCTCTATCAGCATTTGGTCGTTCAGGAAACAGGGAGCAAGGAATTATTATCAACCGTTCCGGAAACACAACGTCCCGTCACAAAGTATTCAAAATTAAAAGGTATTATCAATCCATACAGTTGGGGGGCTTTTGTTGATAGTGATTTAACGAGCGCAAGTATTGGGATTAGTTCACGGGATTTACTGAGTACCACGGCAATTGATTTGGGTTATCATTTTGATTTGAATGAACGCACCGGATTTTGGCAGGCAGGGTTGAGCTATCAGGGATGGTACCCGATTGTGGATGTGGCCTATCGGTTTGGGAATAGAAGTGTGGATGAAGGGGAATTTGATATTTTAGTAATTGACGGTACAGATTCTGTTGACACTAGACAAAATATCACATTTGAATGGAATGAACATACCGTTGAGGCAGGCCTTCGCATTCCGTTATTGACTACACGTAGTAAGTACCATAGTAGTATTTCTTTTGGCAACTACATTGGTTTCACACAAGCTTCAAATTTTAGAAATCAATTGGTGGAGGGTAGGTTTGTTCCAGCGGTAATCAAAGATGATACTGTACGAAGTTTCTATCCATTTTTTAATTATGTAGGAAACAACCAGCTAGTATACAATCATTTTACTATGACGGCTTTTCGTCTCTTAAAAACCAGCGCACGTGATATTCTTCCACGTTGGGGGCAATCAGTTTCAATGGAATATTATCAGACCTTTAAACGAAGCGATTTGTATGGTGGGTTGTTTTCTTTGTGGGGAAGGTTATATTTTCCAGGACTCTTTAAACATCACTCGTTTTACGGACATGCGGCCTATCAAAAATATTTAGTGAACAGTGACTTTAGTGACTACTTGTTTCGAAATACGATTCCACTAGTGCGGGGAATAGGTGTAGCACGCTTTGAGGAATTTTATTCGCTAGCTGCTAATTATACGTTGCCTGTGTGGTATCCGGATATTGCCATGGGACCGATCTTAAATATCCAGCGAGTGCGAGCCAATTTTTTCTTGGACTATGGTTTTGGAAGTGCTGCCTTGTATAGTGGAGTAGCCAGAACGTATACCTCTGTTGGCACGGAAGTGAAATTCGATATCAATATTTTCCGTTTTCGGCCGCAATTAGACGTTGGGTTCCGCTATTCAATAGGATTGCAGCCATCCACCACGATGTTTGAGTTTTTAATAGGCACGTTCAATTTCTAGTCGAAATTTATATCCCGAAAGGGTGAAATCTTTTTGTGTCCCCGGGCAAAAAAGAACGGTCAACGGCAATTTCTAACTTGCCAATTGCTTGAATATCGCGGTTTTTGATGCTATTTTTGGCTGCTTATACCTATAATTAATTTTAAGAAACATGGCTGAATTAGTACGGATGCCCAAAATGAGTGATACCATGACGGAAGGTGTGATCGCGAAGTGGCATAAAAAAGTGGGGGACACAGTGAAATCAGGGGAATTGATGGCGGAAATCGAGACCGACAAAGCCACCATGGACTATGAATCGTACAATGAAGGAACCGTTTTATACCTCGGTGCAAAAGAAGGCGAAGCAGTGGCAATTGATGACGTGCTGGCCGTAGTCGGAAAAAAGGGAGAAGATTATAAATCCTTGTTGGAGGGCGCATCCAGTGCTGCTGCCGATGGGGGTGCAAAAAAAGAAGAGGCGAAACCAGAAGCTAAAGAGGAGTCTTCTAAAGAAAAAAGTGAACCCGCTGAAAAAATAGATACTTCCAATATTAAAGCGGAGATCGTTTTAATGCCCAAAATGAGCGACACGATGGTAGAGGGTGTAATTGCGGGTTGGAATAAAAAAGTAGGCGATACCGTAAAAACCGGAGAGTTGTTGGCAGAAGTCGAGACCGACAAAGCCACTATGGAATATGAATCCTATCACGATGGTACCCTATTATATATTGGTGCCGAAACCGGCAGTGCTGTTCCTGTAAATGGCGTGCTTGCCGTGATTGGTGAGAAAGGTGCGGACTACAAAACATTATTGAAAGCACACGAGAATGAAGCATCGGGTGCGGCTCCTGAAAAATCCGCTGAGACAAAAGAAGAAGCAAAGAAAGTTTCTGCTTCATCTCCGACACCAAGTGCTGAACCAAAGAAGGACAGCGAATCAAGCAATGGCAGGATTAAAGCATCCCCACTTGCTAAAAAAATGGCAGAAGAAAAAGGTTATGACATCAGCCAGATTCAGGGAAGTGGAGATCACGGACGTGTAACAAAACGCGATGTGGAATCCTATTCACCATCCGCTGCACCGGCATCCAAAGGTGAAGGTGCTGCATCAATTGCATTGCCTTCTGTTGTAGGCGAAGTAAAATTTGAGGAAGTAGCCGTTTCGCAAATGCGTAAAACCATCGCGCGCAGATTGGCCGATAGCAAGTTTACTTCACCGCACTTCTATTTGACCATGGAAATCAACATGGACAAAGCCATCGAAGCGAGGAAGAGCATCAATGAAGTGAGCCCCGTGAAGGTATCGTTCAATGATATGGTCATCAAAGCTGTTGCTGCCGCGATTCGTCAGCATCCGGATGTAAACGTTTCCTGGTTGGGTGATAAGATCAGAAAAAATCAACACATCAACATTGGTGTGGCGGTAGCGGTGCCAGACGGGTTGTTGGTTCCGGTTGTTCGCTTTGCCGATAATAAATCCTTATCACACATTGGCGCGGAAGTAAAAGACCTTGCACAAAAAGCAACCAGCAAAAAATTACAACCAAGCGATTGGGAAGGCAGCACGTTTACCGTTTCCAATTTAGGGATGTTTGGCATTGAAGAATTTACCGCGATCATTAATCCACCCGATGCGTGTATCCTTGCCATCGGTGGGATCAAAGAAACACCGGTTGTTAAAAATGGTCAGGTAGTGCCGGGCAACGTGATGAAAGTAACCTTGAGTTGCGATCACCGTGCGGTCGATGGCGCAGTAGGTGCTGCGTTCCTAAAAACCTTTAAAGGGTTATTGGAAGAGCCTGTTCGTATTTTAATTTAATAATTAACTATCAGCCTGAGCTTGTCGAAACCGAATTCGCCTTCGACAAGCTCAGGCTGACATTTCTCCTCTCTTTAATTTAGTATGCAAAAAATTCACGCGACTACCATTCTTGCAGTTTTACACAATGGTCAATTGGCTATTGGTGGTGATGGACAAGCAACCATGGGCAATACCGTTGCCAAGAGCAATGTGAAGAAAATCCGAAAGCTGCATGATGGAAAAATCCTGGCAGGTTTTGCTGGTTCCACTGCGGATGCCTTTACGTTGATCGAACGGTTCGAAGAAAAATTGAACAGCTACGGTGGCAACATGAAACGTGCAGCCATTGAATTGGCAAAAGACTGGCGGATGGATCGCTACCTGCGAAAATTAGAAGCGATGTTGATCACCGCCAGCAAAGATGAAATATTGGTATTGTCCGGAACAGGCGATGTGCTGGAGCCAGACAATCATGTGGCAGCCATTGGATCCGGATCGATGTATGCACAATCAGCTGCGCTGGCATTAAAGAAACATGCATCGCATTTAAGTGCTGAAGAAATCGTAAAAGAAAGTTTAACCATTGCTGCTGATATTTGTATCTACACCAATCACAATCTGGTGATTGAGAAGATGTAATCGGCTGGAGAAAAATTTACAGACTATGTAATTCTTGGTCAGGACATCACGCTTAGCGTCTCCGCGCCTTAGCGGTAAAAAATAACCGCAAAGACGGGAAGGCGCAAAGGTTGATATAAGAGTTTAACTCTGGCTTGTACTTTCAATTGCCTCTAGAATTATAGTACAAGATTCCCTTATTTCGTCTTCTGAAATTGTAAGCGGAGGAGCAATGCGAAAACTATTCGGGTGTGATAAAAACCAAAAAGTAATCACACCCTTTTCAAGTGCCTTCTTTACAATTGTATCCACCCGTTCTGCTGAATCAAAATCAATCGCGAAGAATAATCCAATTCGCCTCACTTCCTTAATCAAAGGATGAACCAACAGCGCTTCGAACAACTTCCCTTTAGCTTCAATGTGTTGTAAAATATTTTCTTCTTCAAAGATTTCAAGCGTAGCCAATGCAGCAGCGCAACATACCGGGTTGCCACCGAACGTAGTGATATGCCCCAGCATCGGATTGTGCGTAAGTACACTCATCTTTTCTTTGCTGCTGATAAATGCACCGATTGGTAATCCACCACCGAATGCTTTTCCGATGGTCAGTATATCCGGAACAATTCCGAATTGCTCGAAGGCAAACATGGTTCCGGTGCGACCCATGCCACACTGGATTTCATCAAAGATTAATAGCGCACCAACTTTTGTACACCGATCGCGCAAAGCTTTTAAATAGCCGGGATTTGGAATGCGAACACCCGCATCACCTTGCACGGTCTCAACGATTACACATGCAGTTTTTTGTGTGATTTCTTTTATATCAGTTTCATTATTAAAATGAATAAACTTCACATCCGGAAGCAATGGACGAAACGCTTGCTTCTTCACTTCATTTCCCGATACACTCATGGAACCGTACGTGCTGCCATGGTAGGATCCCCGGAAGGAAATCATTTCCGTTCTGCCAGTAAAGCGTTTTGCTAATTTCAATGCACCTTCGTTGGCTTCTGTTCCCGAATTCACCAGATAACAGCAATCAAGGTTTTTCGGAAGCAATGATGTTAGTATTTCTGCGAGTTGATTGGGAGTGGATTGAATGTACTCACCATACACCATCACATGAAGGTGCTTGTCAACTTGCTTTTTAATGGCTTCTTTTATTTTTGGATGTCCGTGTCCCAGTGCACTTACACCTACACCAGAAATTAAATCAGTATACCGTTTTCCATCCGGACTATATAAATAAATTCCTTCAGCACGTTCAATGGGAATTAAAAATGGAAACGGTGTAGTTTGAGCAAGGTGATTGAGGAAAGTATCGGGATTGTAGTTCATCGGGATAGAAATGATATAGCAAGAATAGGGAAAAACCCTAAGGATGTAAAGACCTGGCCATCATTACCCGCTAGCCAGCAAGCCGACCGCTGGCGAACACTTTCGCACGCCTTCGATCAGTGCGAAATATTGAGTGTTTGAATTTACACCAATTTCAATAGATTTTCATTTGGACTGGTATTTGGCTTACTCTCATCATCTAAATCCAACTTTATGTTCAAGCACCTCACCATTGCCTTTCGTTTCCTCTTTAAAAACCGTGAATATTCCCTCATCAATATTGGCGGTTTAGCATTGAGCCTCGTGGCTGTTTTTTTAATAGCGGTTTATCTTTTTGATGAACTCAGTTTTGATAAAATGCATTCAAAAGCAGATCGAATTTATCGGGTAATTGAACACGAGACAAGTGAACAAGGTGAAGAATCTGATCTGGCAGGGATTTCAATGCGGACAACAACTGTTCAAGATGAAATTCCGGATGTAGAAGCAATAACATTTGTGTTAAACGTTGGAAGGATAAATGTTACGAATGAGGAAAATTCGAATATGTTTTACGAGCAGATCAATTTTGTCAACCAGGACTTCTTTACAATTTTTGATTTCAATGTCCTTTACGGAAACAAAAATCAATTCTTGACAGAGCCGTACACGGCTGTTCTTACCAGGTCAACAGCCATAAAAATTTTTGGTAGTGAAGCGGTAGTGGGAAAAGTCTTTCATGCAGAAAGCGATCAACCCTTTACGGTTTCTGGAGTGATTGAAGATTTTCCCTCCAACTCACACATCGACATGAATATTTTATTTTCTAGCGAGAGTGTAAAAAGCGCGGAGTGGTATCAACGCTATCAGTCGGATTGGTCTTCAAATTACTTTGTTGTGTATTATTTACTGAAGCCAATGGCTCATGTTGGCGATGTTGAAGTTTCATTGACGAATTTGGCAACTAAAAATCGTCCGGAAGCAACACGACCATTCTACTTTTGGCTTCAGCCACTCACCGATATTCACTTTCATTCTGCTGAAATACGAGGCGGAGAGTTTAATCGCTTAGGAGAGATTTACTACGTCTATATTTTTGCTGCCATCGGTTTGTTTATTCTAATCATCGCATTGGTAAATTATGTAAACCTATCAACTGCACTGTCGTCCATAAGAGGAAAAGAAATTGGTGTGAAGAAAGTGGCGGGCGCCTCCAAAGGGCATTTGGTTACGCAATTCATAATGGAGAGTACGCTGGTGGTTTTGATTGCTGTAAGTTTAGCACTGGCGTTGGTTTCGTTGTTGCTACCGGCATTTAATTCCTTTGCAGGAAAATCAATAAGCGCCCAGGTATTGACCCAGCCACTTTCTCTGGCAATCTATGTTGCTTTTACGCTTGTTATTGGTTTGTTATCGGGCGGGTACCCTGCATTTTATTTGAGCAGGTTGCAACCCATTAAAATTATGAAAGGGTTTTCGAGGGGCTCACAATCTTCCTGGATACGGAGTAGTTTGGTGGTCTTTCAGTTTGCACTTTCCATCATGTTGATCATTGCCACGCTTACAGCGTATCAACAAATCGATTATATCCGCAATAAAAATCTTGGATTTGACCAACAACAATTGGTTATCCTTGACATTAATAGTGGATTGGTGCGCAGCGGTTTTCAAACCATTAAAAATGAATTGGCGAATATTCCCGGTGTAAGCAGCGTATCCGTTTCTTCAAGGATTCCGGGTGAATGGAAAAATTTTCCTACCGTTCCGTTAAATACATATGACAATCCAAATGGTCCACGGGCATACTACATCGGTGCGGATGAAGAATTCCTTTCAACTTTTAAAATGCAATTGGTAGCAGGCCGTAATTTCAGTGTATCAATGCCTGCTGATTCATCTTCTATTTTGATCAACGAAACGGCTGCCCAGGTTTTGGGAATCACGGAGCCTGGTCTTGAAGTGGTAATCCCTTCTGTAAATATGTCGGTGACGGATGTTCCGCTACGGGAACTTTTCAAGGTGAAAATTATTGGCATTGTAAAAGATTTTCACTTTCAAAGCTTGCATCAAAAAGTAGCACCCATGGTGATTGCCTACCGCAACAATCCGATCCATCGCATCGATTATTTTACCGTTCGCGTTTCGATTGAAGAGATGGAAACGAAGTTGGCCGCCATGCAAGAAATATTTTATAAAGTAGATGGTGAACATTTGTTGGAAGCAAATTTTCTCGACCAACGATTGGCAGAAAATTATCAACAGGATGCCAAGCGCGGTCAATTGTTTGGGATGACGGCTATTATCGCAATTGTATTGGCGTGTCTTGGATTGTTTTCGTTGGCTTCTTTCAATACGGCTTTACGAACAAAAGAAATTGGCGTGCGAAAAGTATTGGGTGCCTCTGTAGCGCAAGTAACCTTTATGCTTTCTTCCGATTATATTAAATTGGTGAGTATCGGCTTTATTCTGGCGGTACCTTTATCGTATTTCGCGCTGCAAAGTTGGTTGAGTTCGTTTGCGTATCGGATTGAGATAGGTTGGTTTATCCTGGTTGCCGCATGTGTAATTTCAATTCTGATTGCACTGCTTACAGTCGGGTATAAATCCATTCGGGCCGCATTGGCAAATCCGGTAAACGCGTTGCGTAGTGAATAATGAGACATTAAAAAATAACACAATATGAGAAAAACTATTATTTCAATGCTCACGGTACTCTTGGTTTTTTATATCGGAAATGGGTATAGCCAAACTATTGACAAAGAACTTGTTTACGCTGCCATCGAAGATTATGTTGATGGAATTTATTTGGTGCAACCCGAACGCATCAAGAAAAGTGTTCATCCTGAATTAATGAAAAAAGGATTTTGGCGCAAAGACGGGAATGCCGAATACGATAATGAAAGCACGATGACATTCGAGCAGTTAGTTGACTTAGCATCCAAGTGGAATGCAAAAGGAACACTGACAAAAGATGCTCCCCGAGAAATTGAGATCTATGATGTGCAGGACCAGACTGCTACCGGAAAACTAACGGCCCAATGGGGAACGGATTATTTTCAATTGGCCAAATATGATGGAAAATGGATGATCGTGAACATCATGTGGCAGCGACATCCGCCCACAACGAATTGACTATACTAACAAAAAAGCCCAAACCATATGGTCGGGGCTTTTCACTTGCGTTAGGTTAATATTAAAAAGCCTTGAAGTCTACGCGTCTGTTGTTTTGTCTTCCTTCTTCAGTGGAGTTATCATGTGTTGAAATTTCTTCACCATATCCAACAACTGAAATCTGATCATCCGGCACTCCCATGTCGTGCATAAGTTCCCTGATTTTTTGAACCCGCTTGATGGAGAGTTGCATATTGTAGCTATCGTTTCCTTTGCTATCAGTATGGCCTTCTATCAAAATGGTTTTGCCTTGCAACGCATATTCTACTGCAATCAAAAAAGGATCCATATCCACCACTGAAAACTCATCTTCATCGAAAGTGAAATAAAGCGGGGCTAGTTCTATCGGTTCGTTGGTGGGGTTTTTCTTGATCTGATCAGCAACTTGTTTGCGAATTTGTTCATGCTTTTCAGAAGTGGGAACCGGAAGGTGGTTTTCTTCCAATACCTCGTCTTCTCTTGTATGGGCTTCATCCATGTGTTTGGATAAATCCACTGGATCATCTTCTATCTTCGGTAGCCTTTTGATGGACGGCTTTGAATCAACGGAAGCCGTTAATGTTTCAGGATCAATTTCAGCCATGGGCCGTACTTTGTTTTTCTTTTTGTGGTTGGCAAAGAAATTTTTTGATTTAGGTGGGCGCATGTTCTTTCGTGAGAACATATCACATGCTTTCACCAGTTTGGTTGTCTGTGATTTATAGCGCGCTTTAAAAAACTTTCTATTCTCTTTGTGGTATTGTGCATGGGCCACGCCAGAGATTAACATACCAATCAGGATCGCCAGTACCAAAAAGATTACGTGGTGTATTCGCGCTGAAATGCGTGCGTTTGTAATGTGCTTAAAATCAAGGGGGTCCTGCATCCCAATTTTATTTGAATACAAAATTGGCCATTTGCAGGGGGAGGAACATGCTAAAAAGCAACCAAACCCTACACCTGTTTGAATCAACATAAAGAGCCTGTCCCTGCAGTTGGAAGTCGATATTTGATCTTTTACCGGAGAATTTAGATTTAGTATGAAAATATTGATCGATTATACATCGATGGATCAATTAGGGATTTTTAGAAAAGGGGCCAATTGGTACATCTTTTAAATGCTATAAAGACTCCTTTTCTTCCTCTACTTTCATAAAGTCGATTACCTCCTGGCGCACATCACGGGGAATGGTTTGATCATATGCTTCTGTAGCGATGGATTTAAAAAGGTCGGCAACCACCTCAGGTTTGAAACCCAATGTTTGTGCGTAAATGGTAGCAACTTCAAGTTCAACATCTTCTACCACTTCGTCAAGGTAGATCATGTAGATCAGGTGATAGATCGCCTCCAGTTTTTCAATTTTGTCTTCTGGTCGTTTAAACTGCAGGTCTGAAACATCGATTTTAGCATCCCGCAAGTCGTCTGCATCCATTCTCAATTGGAAACCCCATTTCAGCAGGCAGCGTAAAAACCGACTTTCAATTTTATCGTCTGTTATAAATAGCCCTAAAATGTTGAGATAACTGCGCTTAATTGAAATTAGCTGATCAGGACTTAGTTTGGGTACCATAGATGCTTCAGTTAAATAGATGGGCGATATGACTACAACTTTGTGTTTAATTTCGTCAAATTATCCGGATGACGGTAGTCAAAAGTAACTTATTTTTTCGATTTGATTTGTTTAAGTAGGGCAAGCGGTTCTTCCTTTTCGGGGCGAAGGTAGGTTGCCCATTCACAGTCTTTTCGTGCTTCTTCGTATTCCCCCAGCGCCAGGTTGGCTTTTGCACTTGATTCAAAAATGAAGTAATAAAGGTCGGGAACATCCTTTGGGTTCATCACCACTTCATACGCTTCTCCATAAACCGATACCAGGTTTTTTTTGAGTTGTATCTTTCCTAACGTAAAATAGTGCATTGCCTCTTTATGATTTTGCAATTGAAGAAGATTGATCTCACCGATTTGATAGGTGAGTTTAAGATCGTTCGGATTCTGGTTGTGTAAATGTTTTAGTGAACGGAGTGCTTCATCAAAGTTCCCTAAATAAAATTCGGCAGTGGCAATCCTTTCAATTGTTTGAGTTTGGGGAATTTCATATTGGTTTAATGTTTTATAGGATGCAATTGATTTTTGGTAATCCCCGTTCAAAAAATATTCATCTGCTTGTTTGCGGATCACACCGCGAAGACTATCAAAAGCAATGCGAAATTGATGTTGAAAAGGTTTTTCTTTATCAAGGGCTTGCAATTTATCGAGCGCGGGTGCAACCTTGCCGGTGTTAAAGAGTGAATACACTTCTGTCAACAACATCTTGTTGGCAAGAAATTCTTTCTCCCTGCTTTTATCAACAAAAAAATAGATGGCATGGACTACACCGAAGCAAAATCCTGAAATAATAAAGAACGTGAGAAACGCAAGCCCCTGAATTTTAAAATAATTTTTATCGACCCGATAGTATGATTCGGTTGGAGGTTTTTGGTAGCGTGGTTGGTACGAATATCTTCTACGGTAAATATCTTCTATTTGCTTAGCGGAAATGCCAATGCCTAATTTTTCGTCATACCGTGATTTTTTTAGTGCATCAGATAGTGTGTGGTACGCTTCGTTGATCCGTTTGAATTTTTCTTCGGCAGCCGGATCATTGGGATTGCGGTCTGGATGGTACTTCATAGCCAGTTGCTTAAACGCAGATTTGATCTGATGCGCGTCAGCTGAATGATCCAATCCTAATATGTGATAATAGGTAGCCACAGTTCAATTTACGGATTTCGTTAATGAAAGTACAGGATTGCTAGTTGTAAAGCCTATTTTGCATCTATAAACGAACAAAATAACGATACGGTTTAAATGATTAGTGCAGGGATTCGATATATGTTTTTCGCGACTTTCTTTTTTGCGCTCATGAATGTGTTCGTAAAAACATTGGATTTACCAGCGGTAGAGATTGCTTTTTTTCGTGCACTGGGATCCTTAAGTTTAGCGTATGGGATTCTCAAAGTGAAAGGGATTCCCTTGCCGGGAAAAAATATTAAAGGCCTGATCCTCCGGGGATTTTTTGGTTCTACCAGCCTGATATTTTATTTTATCACGTTGCAGCATATGCCATTGGCCAGTGCAGTCACCATTCAATTTCTTTCCCCAATTTTTACCACCGTGCTCGGAATATTTTTAGTGAAGGAGAGTGTGAAACCGTTGCAGTGGTTCTTTTTTGCGATGGCATTCTCCGGTGTCATTCTAATTCAGGGCTTCGACTCGCGCGTGAGCATTGAATATTTATTGTTGGGAATTGGTTCTGCCATCTTTTCCGCATTGGCCTATAATATGATCCGCATGTTGAAAAATTCAGAGCATCCGTTGGTGATTGTATTTTATTTTCCGTTAGTAACGTTACCGATCACCGGGTTCTTTACACTCTTTCAATTTGAAATGCCAAAGGGATGGGATTGGGGCATTATGATTTTGATAGGCGTGCTCGCACAACTCGGGCAGTACTTTATGACACGCGCGTACCAAGTGGATGAACTCTCCAAAATATCCAGCATGAAATACCTGGGCATTTTGTATGCCTTGTTTTTTGGAACGGTATTCTTTGATGAACATTTTACCGTTCAGGTATATGTAGGAATTGGTGTGGTGCTTGTGGGTGTGGTCTTGAATATTTGGTACAAGCATGTTGTGCAGAAACGGAAGGCATTAGAAGAGTTAGAGTAGATGTTAGTTGTTAGTTGTTACAAGTTTGAAGTTACAAGTTTCATGTTCCCGGATCAACCTGAAACCTGCAACCTGAAACCTTTTGACCTGAAACAAAAAAAAGCCATCCTTCCGGACAGCCTTCTTTTTTTTGACTCAATACTAAGTACTCAATACTATTTACTCAAGACTATTTATTAGCAACCTCTTGAACAAGGTCAATCAGCTTGTTGGAATATCCCCACTCATTATCATACCAGGCTACTACTTTCACGAAATTGTCATTCAATGAAATACCAGCTTTGGCATCGAAAATGGAAGTACGTGCATCCCCGATAAAATCCTGAGACACCACATCATCTTCTGTGTAACCCAAGATTCCTTTCATATCGCCTTCAGAAGCTTCTTTCATTGCTTTCTTGATATCCTCGTAAGAAGCAGCTTTGTCTAATTTCACCGTAAGGTCAACAACGGAAACATCCGGAACCGGAACCCGGAACGACATACCTGTAAGTTTTCCTTTTAATTCAGGGATTACCAACGCAACAGCTTTGGCTGCTCCCGTAGAAGAAGGAATAATATTTTGGTATGCACCACGACCACCACGCCAATCTTTCGCAGATGGACTGTCAACAGTTTTTTGAGTAGCGGTTACCGCGTGGATCGTACTCATCAACCCTTCGGTGATACCGAATTTGTCATTCAACACTTTCGCGATAGGCGCCAAGCAGTTGGTGGTACAACTTGCGTTGGAAACGATGGTTTGGGAACCTTTCAATTCTTTATGGTTTACGCCCATTACAAACGTTGGCGTATCATCTTTGGCAGGAGCCGACATGACTACTTTTTTTGCTCCGGCATCAATATGCTTTTGAGCAGTTTCCTGGGTAAGGAAAAGTCCGGTGGACTCGATGATGATTTCGGCACCCACTTCATTCCATTTTAAGTTGGCTGGGTCTTTCTCGGCCGTTACGCGGATGGTTTTACCGTTTACCACCAGATTTCCGTCTTTTACTTCAACAGTACCTTCAAATTTACCGTGTGTTGAATCGTATTTCAACATATAGGCCATATAATCTGGGTCAACTAAATCGTTGATCCCTACAATTTCTACATCAGGGCGGCTGGAAGCTGCGCGGAACGCGAGACGGCCAATCCGGCCAAAGCCATTAATACCTACTTTTGTCATCTTTTTGGGTTTATTTTTTTATTGAATGCGACAAAAATATAATAGTAGGGTACCAAAACCAATGAAAAAAGCGGGCATTCCAAATAAATATTTTCGCACAGGTTTGCAAAAAGCAAATCGCGACATATCTTTGCAACCT
>JBGTGG010000205.1:0-9217 GCA_041746855.1 Cyclobacteriaceae bacterium
TTTCCAAAAGCCTGATTTTTTATTTCCTTCTCGATGAGTGATTGAATCTCTTTTATTTCTGTCATGCAAATTCCAAATCAATAAGTCGCTTGTCGATATCCGTTTTCTTTACGCGCACCATTAATTTCCCGCCAAGGGTAAAAATTTTGCCTGTGCGTTTACCTACAATTCTATAATTCTTTTCATCAAAATCATAGTAGTCATCTTTCATGTCTACCATGCGAATCATTCCTTCACATTTGGTCTCAATGATTTCGACATAAATGCCCCATTCGGTAATACCGGAAATAAGTCCTTCGTAGTCCTTATCAGGAGCGGAGGCCATGAACTCTACTTGTTTGAATTTAATTGAAGCACGCTCTGCATCGGCAGCTCGCTTTTCCCGCTCCGAAGAGTGAATGCATTTTTCTTCGTAGTCACCTTTGTTGACCGATTTCTTTTTATCCAAATAATGTTGGAGCAAGCGATGCACCATCATATCCGGATACCTCCGAATAGGGGAGGTGAAATGCGAGTAGTGATCAAATGCCAAGCCAAAGTGTCCTTTTTCTTCGGTGCTGTATTTTGCTTTCGCCATGGTGCGAATCGCCAGCTGCTCCAAAATGTTTTGCTCGGGCTTGCCTTCAATAGTCTCCATTAATTTATTTAAGGAACTGGAAATGGAATTTTCCTCCACATCCATGCGATGACCAAATTGTTTTGCAAACAACGCGAAGTCTTTTACTTTTTCAGGGTTTGGAAAATCGTGTATCCGATACACGAATGTATTTTTATCCTCCCCTTTTTTCATTTTGTAAACAAATGTAGCTACCTGTTTGTTGGCGAGCAGCATGAATTCTTCAATGAGTTTGTGCGCATCTTTACGAATCTTCGGAATAATTGCCAACGGCTTTCCGTTTTCATCAAGTTTGAACTTTACTTCCGTTGTTTCAAAGTTGACGGCACCTTTTTTGAACCGCTCTTTTCGAAGTTTATGCGCTAGGTTGTTCAGCGTGATCAGCTCTTTTGAAAAGTCCCCTTCCTTGCCTTCTAAAATTTCCTGTGCTTCTTCATACGCATACCTTCTGTCGGAATGGATGATGGTGCGACCAAACCATTCGTTTACAACTTTTCCGGCTTCGGTCATTTCAAAGACAGCGGCAAAAGTCAATTTGTCTTCCTTCGGGCGAAGCGAACACAGCCCATTCGATAATCGCTCGGGCAGCATGGGTATGGTTCTATCCACTAAGTAAACACTTGTAGCACGATCGAACGCTTCTTTTTCAAGTTCGGAATCAGGATGGACGTAATATGTAACATCAGCAATGTGAACACCGATTTCAAGGTTACCATTTTCCAACCATTGGATGGATAATGCATCGTCAAAATCTTTTGCATCTTCCGGATCAATGGTGAAGGTGGTCACATTGCGAAAATCTTTTCGTTTCTTGATTTCCTCTTTTGTGATGGTATCACTGATTTGGTTGGCTTCTGTTTCGATGTTTTCAGGAAAACGAAAAGGCAGATCAAACTCCGCCATAATCGAGTGGATCTCCGCTTCGTTTTCACCTGCTTTTCCTAAAATGGCAGTGACTTTCGCGACCGGGTTTTTTTCGCCATCCCCCCATGAAGTTACTTCCACGATTACTTTGTCTTTCGATTTTGCACCCATCGTATTATCCGGATAGATAAAGAAATCGGAATGCATTTTTCTGAAATCGGGGACAACAAACGCAAAGTCGCGCGAAACTTCCATCTTTCCAACGTATCGGGAGCGTGCGCGTGTGAGCACTTCGGTGATCCGTCCTTCAGGATGTTCACCATGCCGTGTGGGCAGGATATAAAACTTCACGGTATCACCATGAACAGCAGAGTTCATGTCTTTTGCTTTGATATACACATCGGGTTGGTCTTCACCAATTCGGATGTATGCAAAGCGTGAACTAACATGATCGACAACACCCGTCAGCTCTTTTCCTGAACCGGATGCTTTTTTTGAAGTCTTATAACTTTTGTTGCTGAGTTGACTGATACGTTCTGTGGTTACAAAACTATCGAGGTAATCAAATACTTTTTTTATATCTTCTTTTTTCTTAACGCCAAGCTTTCGAATGATCTGCTGCCCACTAAAGGCACGACCGGGTTCGCTGTCAAGCAGGGCCAAGATGCCCGTTTCAATCTTATTGATTTCGGTTTTTCTTTTTTTCTTTTGGCGCTCATCGCGCTTTTTCTTTTTCGCCATTATTTATGCGGTAATAATATTTTCTGTTTCCAGGATGGGCAAGGTTCGCAGCCTCAAATATAGCTGAACCATTACGATTACATCACTGACACAGTATTTCTTAATTTTTTCTAAATTTTTTTCTTTGTAATACACTTCATTTACCTGACTTCCATCAATGCCATCTTTACTGGTGGGGATTCCAAAAATGCTTGCCAGGAGGTCCAGGGAAGTGTAGTGTTTATAGTCCCCAAATTTCCACATCTCCATTGTATCAAGATGGGCTACTTCCCAGGGTTTTTTGCCCATGAGGTTCAATGTATCGGGTATAGGAATTCCATTGACCAGCATTCTTCTGCTGATGTACGGAAAATCAAACTCTTTTCCATTGTGTGCACAAAGCTTAAGGGTGGTTGGGTCTATTTTTTCCACCATTGCCTTGAACTCTTCAAGCAACGTTTTTTCATTGTCATTCGCATAGACTTTTGTCTTTAATCCCAATTGCCCATTTTCTTTTTCATAAAGTTTCCCCACGGCTATGCAAACGATTTTTCCAAACTCAGCATAAATGCCGGCTCGTTCATGGAAAAAACCTTCATCAGATTGGAGATCATCGCGTTTTAAGTAACCTGCTTTACGCGCCCACTGTGTTTTTAACCGTTCGTCCAGCGCGTGATAATTGTCGGTGCAAGCAACGGTCTCAATGTCGAGAAAAAGGATTTGATTTAATTCCGATAACATGTTCAGTACTTTTCGTTAAAAGTACGGATTTTAACGAATAGGAATAAGAACTTACTGAAATCGAAGTTTCCTTATATTTCTATGGTCGTTAAGCAATTTATCAAGCAATAAGTTCCATTTCAAAAATACTGGCGAATTTATCCTTTAGAATTTCCTCCACCTCTTTCATGTCCAGTTCGCGGCCTAGTTCTTTTTGTAAAGACGTTACCGCCTTGTCGGGGATGCCACACGGAACAATGTGATTAAAATACTCAAGGTTGGTATTCACATTAAAAGCAAACCCATGCATCGTCACCCAGCGGCTCGACTTCACGCCAAAGGCACTGATCTTTCTGGCGGTTGCGGGATTTTCGCGGTCAATCCAAACGCCTGTCAATCCTTCAATTCTTCCGGCTTCAATTCCATATTCAGCTAATGTTTGGATAATGGCCTCTTCCATAAGCCGCATGTACTTATGGATATCGGTAAAGAAATTATCCAAATCCAAAATCGGATACCCAACAATTTGCCCGGGGCCGTGGTAGGTAATATCGCCACCGCGGTTGATGTGATAATAGGTGGCATCTATTTGCTTTAACCGATCTTCATTAAGGAGGAGGTGGTTTATTTTACCGCTCTTGCCGAGGGTGTAGACGTGTGGGTGTTCGCAGAAGATTAAATAGTTGTTGGTTGTTAGTTGTTGGTTGATGGGGAGGACTCGATTAGTTGCTTTGAAGGCCAAATTTTCCTCAAACAATTTTGTTTGATAATCCCATGCTTCTTTGTAGTCGATGAGACCCAGGTGGATGAATTTGGTTTTTTTGTTTTGCATGGGGTGCAAAGGTAATAAAGAACCCGTCAGACCGCTGGAAATAATTGTAGTCAGCGGTCGGACGGGTAAGTCAAAAACTTTGTCAGCGTTCTTCTATCAGCGGTCTGACGGGTTGATTACTCTTTATATTAAACCTTTTTCCGTGAGCTCTTTTTGAAGCGTGTGGAAGTACTTTACCTTATTGGCATTTTTAGTTTCCTCAGAGTCAGACTTTTTAATCTCTGGTAAAGAATGCTGTGAAACATCCTTTACCAAAATATTAATTGTGTCCCCTACTTTTAAATCCTGCGCTGCCCATTTATATCGATCCTCAGTTTCTGTATTTAAGCCTGAGATGTCGAGACAAATTTCATCCCGATCCTGTTTTTTTATTTTAATTCGGTTTAGGATCACCGATGCTACTCCATCTTCCAAAGCAACTTCAATTAACTGGTCATTGATTTTAACTTCAAATCCTATCATAAAAGTAGTGGTTGGTTGTTCATTGGTATAACGATATAGAGAATGCCTAACGAAAGCTAGTCCACGACATCCATCCCCATTCAAATCCTTGCATTTGTTTTGGATTGATTCCGCCACCGCTTTCACCACTTTTGAATTCTTCTTCAGAAAGAACAGAGATAGGTTCAATCAATTTATCCGCAGCAACTTTCGAATTTATTTTTTTCAACTTTTCACCTTTAAATTCTTCAAACTTCTGCACTACTTTTTTCATTTCATCCGTTAACCCACCGATGCGTTCCAGTTGCGCATTGCCCGGTTTGCCGGGATATCCACTTACTTGCCCGTATAAGGAAGAAATATCCTCCGCTAATTTCTCTTCCGTATTGACGTAGAAATCACCACCCCGAAAAACAATGGAAGCATTTTGTGTTTCTAGTTCTTTGATGTAGGGATTTACAAGTTTGCCAAGTTTTGGGTTTTTAATAACCGCATCTTTTGCTTGCTTCGCCAGGTCATCTTGTGCTGCATACACATACGCCAACTTTTCAGTCAGGTTGTAAAGTTTCATGGTGGCATCTTGTTGTGCTTTCCGATCTTCCAATGTATATGGTGAGTTCTCCGGATATTTTAACGTAAAGCTGGACTCGTACTCATCTTTTCCTTTCAACAATTTTACTTTGTACGTTCCCGCAGGAAGGTTGGGGCCGAAGAGGGTTCCGAAAAGAGCTTGTGGATTTTGTGATGGCGCTGCCTTTGGTCGTTCATAATTGGCAGTCATCTCTACTACATTAATGCCCCTGCTTTTGCCGGCAGGCAGCTCGCGAATTAAATTGTCATTTTGATCATACACTTCAATGGTCATCTTACCAAACGTATGGCGTTTGTCCATGTAGTAAACAATTTTTGCCAACGAACTCGGATTCTCTCCCACGAAATTTCCATCGCCACCAAACCAGGTTGTTCCTGCACCCGGATCGTTTAATAAAGTTGGTTCTGTTTCAAAAAAGTGAACAGATTTTGCCAATACATTACTGTTGAGTTGCCGCAGCGGAGAGATGTCATCAATAATGTAAACTGACCGACCGTGTGTTCCTATCACCAGTGCATTTGTTGTTGGGTGAACAACCAAATCCTGCACAGATGCTTTCGGCAAATTATTTTCAAAACGCGACCATGTTTTTCCGCCATTGATCGATACGTACAATCCAAACTCAGTTCCTAAGAAAAGTAAATCAGGATTAATCCGATCCTCGCGAAGTATATATGCATATCCTTCAATTTCCGGGGTGGTCAGGGAAGTCCAGGTTTTCCCTAAGTCGGTTGATTTATAGGTATATGTTTTCATGTCGCTGTTGCGATGGTTATCAAACGTTACATAGACGGTGTTGCGATCAAATTTTCCAGGCTCAATTGAGGAGCACCAATTTCCTGCGGGAAGCCCGGGAATATTTGCTGTGACATTCGTCCAGGTTTTGCCCTGGTTTTCGGTTACTTGTAAATACCCATCATCGGTTCCAGCCCAAATGAGGTTTTCGTCTTTTGGTGATTCCGCGATGTAATAAACAGTTGTATTGTTTTCAGCTGATGAATTATCAATCGACAATCCGCCTGTAAATTTTTGACGTTGTCGTTTTGGATCGTTGGTGGTCAAATCAGGGGAGATTTTTTTCCAGGTATCGCCCCGGTCATCCGACATGTGAAGGAATTGAGATCCCATATAAATCCGATCCGGATTGTTTGGGCTTTGCACCAATGGTGTATTCCAATTGAACCGAAGTTTTTCACCTTCTTTTTCAGGATAGGGCATGATGTCTTTTGCAACACCGGATTTTCGATCATAGCGAACAGCATGTCCACCCTGGTACTCCGCATAGATTGTATTGTTGTCCCTTGGGTGTGGATGCGACCAGAACCCATCGCCACCATACACTGCTTCCCAATCACTATTAGTAACACCACCTGCTTTTTGTGAAGGCCCAAACCAGGAGCCATTGTCTTGAAGACCACCGTAAATATTAAAAGGAGTTTGTGTGTCAACAGCAACATGATAGAACTGTCCGACAGGAAGGTTCATCCACATTTTAAAAGTATAGCCTTGGTCCAGCGATTCGTACACCCCACCGTCTGTTCCCAATAGAATGTGGTTTGAATTGTTAGGATCGATCCAAGCAGCATGTATATCAGCATGGACACTTTGACTGATCTGGCGGAATTTAACTCCTCCATCGGTGCTGATAATGGGAACGAATGCACACTTTACTAAAACACTATCAGCGTTTGGATCAACAATCATTCTTGAGAAATAAAACGGACGAACGGTGTTATTAAAATCGCCATTGATCTTTTTCCAGTTCGCGCCAGCGTCCCATGATTTATAAAGTCCTTTGTCCTTTTCTTCTTTTGCTTCGATGCTTGCGTATAAAATATTCGGGTTGGAGGGAGCTGCCGTGATTGCAATTCTTCCGAGTGTTACATTGGGTAATCCATTATGGATTTTGTTCCAGGTTTTTCCACCGTCAATACTTTTGAATAAACCACTTTTACCTGTGAAACCTGAATCAAAAAAATCCGGGGATCTGCGATGGCTCCACATAGCTGCATAAATAATGTTTGGATTTTTTGGATCCATTTCCATTTCTGCACAACCGGTGTTTTCATCGATGTACAAAATCTTGTTCCAGGTTTTGCCGCCATCTGTTGTTTTGAAAACGCCCCGCTCTTCATTTGGCCCCCACAATTTTCCCTGCACCCCAACATACACGGTGTTACCATCGGTGGGGTCCACAAGGATATCACTAATGCGTTCCGACTCTTTCAACCCCATGAATTCCCATGAAGTACCGCCATTCGTTGTTTTGTAAACCCCGGTTCCCACACTTACACTATTGCGTACCCATGGCTCACCGGTACCTACCCATACAGTGTCCGGGTGATTTTGATCGATTGTTACTTTTCCGATCGACATGGTGTAATCATCGAACACCGGACGAAAGGTCGCTCCGGCACTTACTGATTTCCACAAACCACCACTTGCCGTTCCAACCCACACAATGGTTGGTTTTTTATTGACAACATCGATGTCTGAAATTCGTCCGCTCATTATAGCCGGGCCGACTGAACGCGCGCGAAGACCGCCTAGTAATGCCTGCCCGGAAATTTCTGTTTGTGCATTGACCATGCACCAGCTTGATAGCAGAGTGATAATTGTAATTAATTTCTTCATATGGGTTCCTTTAAATAAAAAAGACTACCGGAGTAGCCTTTTAATAATGTTTAATTGTGATTATTTTTTGGGGAATGCAAACACTGCATCATCAATGGGTTCGTTCAATACGACTTTTTGAAACGTCATTTTTTGAATAGACTCGCCATTTACTTTTGATTCCATAAATGCAGGAATCATAAATCCATCTACTTCCATGTAATCACTCAGATAGGTTTTTACTTCCTGCCCTTTTGCTGGGCCCGTTAATGCATAACTCACACGCATGATGGGAACAAAATTTTCTTTATCGAAGTAGTGAATCTCTGTTATGTCTTCCTTATCGTTAGTTTTATTTTTGATTAATTGGATTTTGTAACACGCAACACCATCCACTTCTTCCTCGCCTAACAAAGTAGCTTCGTGTCCTTTTTTCTTATAATCTACAAATTCATCTTCAAATTTTTGAGATGTAAAATCCTTGGCTTGCTCATCATCCATTTTTGTGGGTTCAGTTCCTCCAGCTAACGGATTTAGGTTACTTCCACTTTTTGCATGTTGGGTCTTTTGGATAGTAAAGCAAAATTAAAATCCATGCCTTGCATGTTCATTTTGCCATCCACTTTCATCGTGTTTAATTTTCTCCACTTGTCAAGTCCACCGGTGTTTTCGAAATATTTGGTAAGTATTTCATCTACGGTTTGTGCTTGTATGGCAAAGGCGCTAAAAAGCGCGATTAGAAAGAGAATTGATCTTTTTTTCATAAATAATGGTTTTCTGGTTCTTTAGTATTGGGATTAGTCATGGACTGGCCAAGATTATTACAAGTTCAGCAAAAAATTACACATCACAAATCACGATTGATTTTCGCAGGCTATCCAGTTTATCTGGTGCGGTGGGGATAAACTCTTGAGCTACATAGCCTTTGAAACCCGTTTCCACGATGGCGCGCATAATGGCCGGGTAATAAAGTTCTTGTGTAGTATCAATTTCATTACGTCCTGGTACACCTCCCGTATGATAATGGGCAATGTAATCTTTGTGTTTTCTGATGGTGGCAATCACATCACCTTCCATGATTTGCATGTGGTAGATATCATAGAGCAATTTAAAATTCGGGCTGCCTATTTTTTCGCATAGCGCCACGCCCCATTCCGTATGGTCACATTGATAATCTTTGTGATCGACTTTGCTGTTGAGCAACTCCATGCAGACGGTGATGTTATATTTTGCAGCCACTTTCATCACAGGCTCCAACCCACGCGCGCAATTTTCCAGTCCTTGTTCTGAAGATAGACCATTGGCATTTCCGCTAAAGCAGATTACATTTTTTAAACCTGCCTCTGCGGCTTTGGGAATTTCTGTTGAATATTCTTTTAGAAAACTTTCATGCAAAGTTGGATCGTTGAAACCTTGGTTGAGGCCAAGCTTGCTCGCGTAGCCCATCGCACAGGTAAGTCCATGCTTTGCTGCGATACTCCACTCATTGGAGCGAAGCAAATCAATGGATTTTATTCCCATTCCTTTTGCCGCAACCACAAGTTCTTCCAGTGGCATAGAAGAATAGCACCATTGACAAACGGAGTGATTGATGTTTCCTTTTAGATTAAGTTTGGAGACTCCTTTTGTGTCGAATGCCAGTGAAGGAATCGCGGCAACACTCAATGCCGATACTCCCAGGTTTTTGATTGCTTGCTTACGTGTGATTTTCATTTAATTGAATTTTTTATTTCTATATGGAATATGGAGCAATAAGGTCGTAAAATTTCCGGGTTTAAAGTATAGGGTCGAACAAAATTGTTTTGATGCTTCCCTTTTT
>JBGTGG010000206.1:0-3246 GCA_041746855.1 Cyclobacteriaceae bacterium
TTTATTGTACAGGCATTTGCACCGGCTATGAAAACTGCTGGCTATGGTCGGATTATCAATATCATTTCCACTTCCGTGAAAGCGCCAATCAAAGGACTGGGTGTTTCAAATACCATTCGGGGTGCTGTTGCCAATTGGGCAAAAACATTGGCAGGCGAACTCGCTCCCTTCGGCATCACGGTCAATAATGTGTTGCCGGGTGCATCCATGACCGGGAGATTGGAAGCCATCATTCAAACCAATGCGGAAAAAGCAGGAATATCGTATGAGGAAGCCAAACAAAAAATGACCAATGAAATTCCTGCTGGAAGGATTTCTGAACCCCATGAAGTTGCAGCAGCCGTTGCTTTTCTTGCATCACCCGCAGCGGGCTATATCAATGGAATAAATGTGCCGGTTGATGGCGGTCGCACGGCAAGTTTGTAACTTCGCTTTATGGAAAAGATTCTCAATTATATCAATGGCGATTTAACAAATCCTGTTTCCAACCAATTTTTAGAAAACATCAATCCCGCTACCGGGGAAGTATATAGTCAGATCGCTGACGCAGATACAAAGGATGTAGCAAATGCAGTTGATGCTGCGAAAACTGCATTTGAAATGTGGGCAACACTACCATCAAAAACGCGATCCAATTATTTACTAAAGATTGCTGATCTTATCGATCGCGATTTAGAAAAATTAGCGCTTGCCGAAAGTATCGACAATGGTAAGCCAGTAAAGTTGGCGCGCATTGTTGACATTCCACGCGCTTCCGCCAACATGCGGTTTTTTGCTACCGCGATTTTACATACTGAATCGCAATCCCATTCCACCGATCAGGAGGCAATCAATTACACTATGCATTCACCTGTTGGAGTTGCAGGATGCATTTCTCCCTGGAACCTTCCGTTGTATTTATTCACCTGGAAAATTGCTCCGGCTTTAGCTGCGGGGTGCACCGTTGTGGCCAAGCCATCCGAACTCACGCCTATGACCGCTTATCTCTTTTCTAAACTATGCATCGAAGCCGGTTTGCCAAAAGGTGTTTTGAATATTGTTCATGGACTGGGACCAAAAGTCGGACAAGCGATTGTGGAACATCCTGAAGTAAAAGCAATTTCTTTTACTGGCGGAACGGCTACCGGAAAAACCATTGCCGCCACCGCTGCTCCGATGTTCAAAAAATTATCATTGGAACTGGGCGGAAAAAATCCGAACATCATTTTTGCCGATTGTGATTTTGAAGATGCTGTTGCCACTTCTGTCCACTCTTCATTTTCAAACCAGGGTGAAATATGCTTATGCGGATCCCGGATTTTAGTCGAGCGACCGCTCTATGAAAAATTTGTAAATGAATTTGCGGAGCGTGTGAAAGCATTATCGGTTGGTGATCCGCTGGATGAAAATACAAAAGTAGGTGCGTTAGTTTCGGAAGGGCACATGAAAAAAGTGTTGTCCTACATTGAACTTGCGAAACAAGAAGGCGGAACAATCCTTACCGGAGGAAAACAGATAAAAATCGAAGGCCGATGTGAAAAAGGATTTTTTGTTGAGCCTACTATCATTACCGGACTGCCTGCAAATTGCAGAACCAACATGGAAGAAATTTTCGGCCCGGTTGTCACCATCATGCCCTTCGATACGGAAGAAGAAGCAATCCAATACGCAAACGGAACGGCCTACGGTCTCTCCGCCACCATCTGGACAGAAAACTTAAAATGTGCCCATCGTGTAGCACATGCTATTCATAGCGGCATTATTTGGATCAACTGCTGGCTCCTCCGCGACTTGCGTACGCCTTTCGGAGGAATGAAACAAAGTGGTGTAGGAAGAGAAGGAGGTTGGGATGCGCTGAAGTTTTTTACGGAGGCGAAGAATGTCTGTGTTAAGTTAGATGCTAGACGTTAGATATAAGTAGCAAGATGAAAAAAATCATAGTATCACTTTCAGTTGGCTTTTTATTTTTAGCAATGTCGTGTTCTGAAAAAAAAGAGGAAATTAATGGATATTGGATTTCAGCTGGGTATTCACTTGATCGAGAGTTCACAACGTTCTATATCAATGATTCAGTATTCATTGAAAATCCCTTTGGGATATACCGATATGAACGCTACATACTGCATCATGGTGACACTACTCATGAATTGTTTTACCCATTTGATAGCTGGCCTACCGCTGGTATTTTCTACGTTGAAAAAGATACCCTGATTTATATTAGAGAATCCCCACAAGACACAACAAATTTTATTCGATTTATCCCTGAATCGATTGGCACAGATCTTACTTTCTCTGAATATCCCATTTCAATTGCACTCCCTGAGGAAGAAGGCTATTCGGTGATTGAAGAGAAAATGCTTGCTGAAGATTTCTTTATAGGGAATTTGAAAAAAGGGAATCACTCAAAGTATCCAGAAATAAATCCAGACTCAATTCTTATTCAAGTTTATGACAAATTCATCTTATTTACTGAACTCACAGATTGGATTAATAGGGCGAAGGCAAAAGTTGACGAGTTTGAACGTGATAAAATAATAATATCAATTTATGCTGATGTTGAAACGCCTGAGTCTTTTTTGAAAGAAATAAAAGCTAAAGTTGAACAAAACGGCTTAAGAACTGCAAGAGCTTATAAGAATCCAGTCGATAACAAAATTTACTTCAAAATGATGGATTGAAAAATCCACAACATGTTAATTATGCTTTTCTATTTTTTCAAATTAAAGAATACCTGAAAGCCGATAGCCCTATTCGTGAGTTTATCGGTAAACTCATTGCCCTGTATATCGCGTACAGCGTTCTCTGCAATTAATGTGAAACCATAATAGTAGTTGAGTTGTAGCGTAGGTTTATGTGGTGTATTCGGAAACTGAATACCCAGTATTCCATTACCTCCAAAGGCTGAACTGCTTAGTCCCGTAAAGTAATACATACTAGAGTAATCCTCGTAGCATATTAAACTTGAACGCAACCCCAGCCCTCCGAATAAAGTGTAATTATTCAAGTGCTTGCTATAAATGTAATCAACTTCTATATGTGCATATCCTATGTGTAATTTCTCTACTGAACTCGTCCTCCCGGTATAACGGAATTCTTTTTCAGCAGTAAAAGCATTGTCGGTGAACCCAAGCGTTACTCTCATCTTACCGGAAGGTGATATATTAAAATCTCCATTTAGGCCAAACTGCCAGGATGGATTGAGCGATTTTAAGTTGTTTTCATTTTTATAGATGAGGGAAGGTGTAAAGAGATTGAGACCACCACCTA
>JBGTGG010000207.1:0-5141 GCA_041746855.1 Cyclobacteriaceae bacterium
GTATGCGCAGCCGGGTGATACCCTCGGTGAAAGTGATTTACCGTATACCGTGCCAGCGGAAATCAGACCGGAGTTGTTTCATAAGAAAGGTGTGCTGGCAGCCGCGCGTGATGATCATCCCGAGCGCGCCTCCAGCAGTACACAATTCTATATTGTGCAGGGAAAGGTTTTTACGGATAGTTTGCTTGCGGTAGCAGAAGGGCGCATCAATACATGGCTTGCTCAATATTATATCAAACATGATTCGGCTTACAAGGAACAATTCGATTCCCTGAATGCAGCACGTGAAAATAAAGATGAAGAAACGTTTACTCAAATTAATGGAAACTTTCGGGAGTTGGCGAAGGAGTACACGCAATTTGATCCGTACAAAATTCCGGAAGCCCATCGCATGGTGTACAAAACAGTGGGAGGTACACCCCACCTTGACCAGAATTACACGGTCTTTGGCGAAGTGATCTCGGGATTGGTAGTGGTGGATTCAATTGCTGCTGCACAGACCAGTACACTCGACCGGCCAATAGTGGATGTTCGTATTATAAGTGCGCGGGTTATTGAGGAGGATGAACAATAATGTTGGGACGTTTCATTAAAAAATCTGAATGTGCTTTTCTGTGATTAAGGCGATGGTACTAACATCTCACGTAATTTTTCACTAATTTGTATTCCATTAAAACCTCACCACCATGCGTCAACTATCCGTATTTTTCCTCCTTTCCGTATTGCTTTTCAGTTGCGGCAAGCAAAATGAAAATGCCACCGAAGAATATACATTGGGTGACATTAATTATCAATTTCCTGTTTCGGAAGATGCGAAGTCGGATTTCAGTAAAGGCTTGCTTTTGCTGCACAGTTTTGAATATGAAGATGGAAAGGAAGCTTTCTTAGCGGCACAAGCGGCCGACAAAAATGAAGTGATGGCGTATTGGGGCGAGGCCATGTGCTATTACAAAGCATTGTGGGGATTACAAGATGTTCCAGCGGGCCAAGGAGTAATGGCAAAATTGGGAGACACAAAAGAAGAACGACTGGCGAAAGCAGCGGAAGGATTGGAGCGTGAATTTTGGGAAGGAATTGAAATCCTGTATGGCGAAGGTGAGCTAGCCGAACGAAATGAAAAATATACAGCGCACATGGAAAGTCTGTATGCGAAATACCCGAAAGACCTTGAAGTGGCGGCCTTCTATTCACTGAGCTTAATGTGGGCAGATTATAACAACGAGGATAATTTGAAAAAGGCAGCAGAAGTAGCGGCCGGAATTATAAAAGAAAGTCCTACGCACCCGGGGGCGTTGCATTATATGATCCACTCGAATGATGATCCTGCCTATGCGCAACTGGCGAAAAATGCAGCCGATGAATATGCAAAAGTAGCACCCGATGCAGCGCACGCCCTGCACATGCCTTCCCATATTTATGTAGCACTCGGTATGTGGAATGAAGTGGTGAATTCAAACATCGATTCATACAGAGCGAGCATCAACCGCATGGAACGCAAAGGATTGGATGGCAACGTGCGCGGCTACCACTCGATGGCGTGGTTGCACTATGGTTATTTACAACAAGGCAACTACGACAAAGCGGAAACCTTGCTGCGGGAAATGATCAGTTACCATCAGGACTCCACAGCTTCCAATGATTACACGATCATGATGCAAAATGAACAACGCATCGAAAGTGGCACCTGGCCGGAAGACCTGCAACCAGTTGATGCTGATTATTCCAAACTAGGGTTGTCTGCAAAGTCACAAAAACATTTTTTCAATAGCCTACTGGCGTATGATAAAAAAAATACTGCCGGAATTGAAAAAGAAATAGAAGCCTTGCACGCGCAGGTGGAAGCTGCGAAATTATTGGTGAGCGAGGACGGCATTGTGTTGTGCAGTGCCGGGCCTTCCCGGTATGCACCCAGCAAAGAAGGCATCACCAAAACAACTGCCGTGATTCATCAGATGAAAGCATTAACTGCGATGTTGGCAAACGATGCCACCGAAACGGAGAAACATTTGAAAGAAGCCACCGCACTGGAAGCCAGTGCTACCTATGATTCCGGTCCTCCGTTTATTGCGTACCCAACCTTCGAGCAGTATGGCGATTGGCTGCTCACACAAAACCGGCCAGCTGATGCATTGGTACAATTTGATATCAGTTTGAAGAACCGCACCAACCGCGCAAAAGCATTGCACGGAAAAGTAAAAGCACTGCAAATGCTGGACAAAAACGAAGAAGCTGTTGAGGTTCAAAAGATCCTGGATGTGTTTTGGAAGAAGGAGATGATCGCGATGAACTAGAACATCGCTTACAGTTGGTGCAATCCCAATACTATCAAATGAGAAAATTGTTAGCCTCTATATTCATCATTGTCCTTCTGTATTACGGCACTTTATTGTTGTTTGGTCAAAAAGTATTAGCTAATCAGTTACGAGACAATACAAACGCTACATGGAATAAATTTAAGTGGACCAATGCTATTAATGTAATCAGTAATTTGGATCTGAAGATTATCAGTAAAATTTTTAATGATAGTAGTGTTAAAGTTAACTCCATAAAAGCAAATGAATTTGAAGATGTTGCGGAGGAGTATTTCAAGAAAGATACATATAGCTATTATGTGATAGTCAATTCAAAATGCCTACCTTATATAAGGATTGATGAATCAGAGCATATCGAAGACTATGCTGCTGTTTGGGAGAGGAAATATATATGGTGTTTCTTTTTCTGGATAAAAATGCAAGATGAAATGACAGGTATATCATGAAGAAAGAAGTTTGCTATATAATTTTAATTTTCCTTTTTGTTAGTTCATGCTCATCTAGTGATATCGAATTCGAATCAGAAAAATGGAAAAATTGGGTCGAAACCGAAACGACTGCCTCCCTTAGGTGGGATATGAGAAACGACTTGCTTAGAAAGCATGAACTCGTTGGCATGTCTATTATTGAAATTGTTGATTTATTAGGCGAACCGGAAAATAGTAGTAAAAATGAGTTTCGTTATTATTTGGGAATGGCAAGAAGTGGGATTGATACTGGTTCTCTAATTCTTACAATTGAAAGCGGAGTTGTAATTAAACATGCCATCTGGCATGGATAACGACTCTACAGACTGTTAGCTAACATTCAGTTATAACTCTGAACGTATCAAATCGGTAATGTTGTATTTTTACGCTTATGGAATTTGATGCATGGGTCCTGGTAGCAGGAATTGGAATTTTCTTGTTTGGTATTTACCTCATGGAGGAGTCATTAAAAGCACTCTCGGGAAAAGCCTTTAAAGTTTTTGTGCGCAAGTATACTTCTTCGCCTATAAAGGCCGTGTTAAGCGGAACACTTTCTACGGCTGTATTGCAAAGCAGCTCTGCCGTAACCTTGATGATTTTGGCGTTTGTTGGTGCCGGTATTATGACGCTCAACAATGCCTTTGGAGTCATATTGGGTTCTAATATTGGTACAACACTTACCAGTTGGATAGTCGCATCCATTGGCTTTAAGCTCAACATTGAGGCTTTGGCGTTGCCTTTTATTGGGATTGGCGGTTTGGTGCTTATTTTTTTTGGTCGGTCAAGCAGAACGGCCAACATCAGCAAGCTTATGGTAGGCTTTGGCTTTCTTTTTTTGGGGTTGGACTATATGAAAACAAGTGTGGAAGCACTTGCCAGTCTTTTCGATCTAAGCAATTTTAAAGATTACAATGTATTGGTTTTCTTGCTTATAGGTTTTGCCATTACGGCCGTTATGCAATCCAGTTCTGCGGCCATGGCCATTGTGCTTACGGCTTTGTATGGAGATGTGATAACGTTTTACACGGCATCCGCCATGGTGATTGGTACCAATTTAGGCACTACGATCACGGTCCTCATCGGGAGCTTTGGAGGTGTAATTGCAAAAAAGCAAGTGGCGGTAGGGCATGTGGTCTTTAATGTGGTAACGGGGATACTTGCATTGCTACTATTAAAACCGTTAAACCATCTTATTCTCGAGAGCTTTAATATGAAAGGTGAACCGCTCATGGCACTGGCACTTTTTCATACCATTTTTAATGTGTTGGGGGTTCTGCTGTTTTTGCCGTTTACCAAAACCGTTGCCAAATTTCTAGGCAAAGTCATAAAAGACAAAAAAGTGCATGCCTCTATGTACGTATACAATGCCACAACGGAAGTAGGGATAGCCGCACTTGAAGCTATCAAGAATGAAACAACGTATCTTCTTCGGCTGGCAATGGTGCATAATTTAAAACTACTGAACATTGATGCTGCTACGGTTTTATCGTCCAAAAATTTACCTTCAAATTTTTTCACGGCATCTCCACATGGCAAGCAGTATGTGATCATCAAGCAAGTGCAATCCGAAACATTTATTTTTTCTTCCAAGCTACAAGCTACAGAATTGTTGGAGGAAGAGGCCATTGCGCTTAACAGAGCATTACATGCCATACGATACAGTGTATCATCGGCCAAAACACTAAAAGATGTTGCCCACGAATTTGACCATATGGAAGATTCTGAAGCTGAAATAATGGGTAAAAAACTTCAGGAATTCAGAAAAACCATCGTGGACTTTTACAAGGATTTTGATGGGATACTGGAAAAAAACGATAGTGTGGTAAACTTACCGCGATTGGTGAAGTCGATGCAAAAGTTAAAAACAGAGGACCACGAAACCATCAAAAGTATTGGTGAAGCGATCCTTTCCAAACACACCCATGAAGATGATGTTTCGTCACTCTTATCGGCAGGAAGAAGTTTTACGTTGTCTTTGCGTCAGCTGGCTTTGGCCGTAAAGGAACTTATGCTATCAAGTGAAGAGTCTGACATTTACGATAGTCTTGAATTAAGTGAAGAAGACTTGAAGAATCTTTATACTGAAGAATTGAAAAATAAAGGAGGTTAAAAATAAGTGAAACCTAGATTTGAGCCAATTCAATTTGTTCTACTGTAAATATGATGTCGTTTGGTAGCGTTCGGTGTTGTACCGAACCGACACTATTATTTTTAATAGTACATTTGGTAGATCATCGTTCTCTATGGATAACCCTGATCGAGATTTTATTTTTAGCATTTATTGGTAATAGTTTTTCTCATTAAGGGTAAGAACCTTCCCTTGGGAAAGCTTTCAACCCGATCATAGGTTACAAATCCCTGA
>JBGTGG010000208.1:0-7757 GCA_041746855.1 Cyclobacteriaceae bacterium
CAACAATGGTCGCTTTGCTTTTACACATTCAACGCCTGATCACCCTTCCGATTTGGCAACTGGAATGAAAGGAACAAAAGTAAACCGGCTTACGCGATTAAATGATGATTTGTTTAGTCAGAAGAAGTTGGGCAAGGTGGAGGAGATCTGGTACGAATCGTCTTTTGATAAGAGAAAAATCCAAGGATGGATTTGCTATCCACCTGATTTTGACGCGAGCAAAAAATATCCTTTGATGTTGGAAATACATGGAGGTCCTTTTACAAACTACGGCAATCGGTTTAGTGCAGAAGTACAATTGTTTGCGAGCAAAGGTTATGTGGTGTTGTACACAAATCCACGTGGCAGTACCAGCTATGGTGGGGAGTTTGGAAATTTAATCCACCACAATTATCCCAATCAGGATTATGATGATTTGATGTCGGGGGTGGATGCAGTGATTGCAAAAGGATCGATTGATACTGAAAATCTATTTGTAACCGGTGGTAGCGGAGGCGGTGTGCTCACGGCCTGGATTGTTGGGCACACGAATCGCTTTCGTGCGGCTGTAGTAGCGAAACCGGTAATCAACTGGTATAGCTTTGTGTTGTACTCCGATAACCCCGGATTTTTTTACAAGTATTGGTTCCCGGGATTGCCGTGGGACAATGTTGAACACTACATGAAACGCAGTCCGATTTCGTATGTAAAAAATGTAAAGACACCCACGATGTTGTTGACTGGTGAGCAGGATTACCGAACACCCATGGGCGAGACCGAGCAATATTATGCGGCATTAAAACTTAACAACGTTGAGACTGCGATGGTGCGCATCCAGGAAAGCGGTCATGGGATTGCAGGAAGGCCAAGTAATTTGATTGCCAAGACGGCTTATATTGTTGGATGGTTTGAGAAGTATAAAAAGTAGTTGTTGGTTGCTGGTTCTTTGTATTTGGATAAATAGCTCTCTTTTAGATATCTTTAAAAGATATGAATCCAAGGGTTCAACATTGATGTTGATTTAAAAAATTATGAATAAAATTATCGTTGTCGGAATCTTATTTTTTCTTTTATCAATTGAAGGATCTGCACAAAACTTTTCTTTCGAACCTAGTATTTCCCTGGGAGGAGGTTATACTTCATGGCATTCGAAATATCCATTACAAGGGGGTATACAAATAGATGGAAAAGTCTATTACGAAATAGTTGGCAAAGGGAATGGTGAAAATATATCGATTCAGTTTTTGCCAATCTTTAACTTAAAGAAATTTATCATCGGACCAAGTTTAGGGTTTCAAGAATATTTCGTTGAGAAAATTTCGTTTAATCTAACAAATTTGGAGAGAGAGACCGAATTTAAAAAAGTGTATAAGATTGGAATCATATTTGGATATGATTTTAATCTTCTTGAGAAGAAGAAGATTTTAATTTCACCCGTGATAACGTTTGGCTTTCATACCTTTAAGCCAATTGATGAACCTTTAAAAAGGGATTTATTTAGGAATAAGTTTTATGGAAGCATAGGGGTTGGGGTTTCAAAAATTATCAACACATGGAAAGTAACAATCTCTCCCTCTTATGATATGGTTATTAGTGATTTCGTATTTGACTCTCAAGATTATCTAGAGATGAGAGCACGCTCTTTGAATCTCAATGTGGGTATCGGTTACATCATCAAATTAAAATAACCTTCCCCAAGTCATGTCACCTGCGGGCTTTGAGCAGTCTGACGGGTAATTTAAAACCCATCATCCTCAACCTTCTCTTTCTCTTCTTTCTTTTTAGCGGCTGATGATCCTGCATACAAATTATACGGAACTTCTATACCGTAATAATTTTTTCGGAAGCGGTTGATAAACGCCAACGTTTCCTCATCACTTCCCGGAAGGAAAGCAACCTCACCAATTTTAGCTTTACCCGCATTGGTCTTTTTCGAAATGATGCTATTGAAATCTTTGTTGGAAGATTGAACCAAAAGCCGGTTGTCCTCAAAACCGAAATAATACCAGGCATCCGGTGAAGCTTTGAAGAATACGTGAAACACCGGGCTTCCATCTTCATTTTTCCTTAACTCCATAAATCCTTCGAATGCGCCATTGATATCGTTACGATTGATGTTCGACATTCCCAAAGTGCCTTCACTATAAAACGCTTTATGCTCTTGTGACCATTTTAAACTTACGTTTGAGAAAACCAATGGCTTGGCTGTTGCCGAAACAGTTGCCAACGGAACATAACCTTGAAAACTTTTTTCCTCAAAATCTTTTACCGGACGTTCACCCAAAATGTCGGCAATCTTATACAACAACTCTGTTTGGTCGCCCAGTCCTTCATCTGCACCTTCGTTCTTGATCACTTCCTGCAGGTTTCTTGCCATTACATCGAGGGCGGTTCCCGGCACATTGGTATCCACCATCAGAAAAGAATTCAACCGGATTTCATTGGTTTCTAAATTACCGGAACCCAAGGCACTTGCCCGTACATTAAAATCTTTATTGCCTCTAAAGAAAGTTGTTTCCCCTTCAAAGCGTACTTGGGATGTTTCATCATTGTAGGCAAAAACTTTTCCCGAAAGTTTATTTCCGGCAGCCTTTTCCAGGTCTTCAATTTTGTATTCTTTTAATTCCGCATCGTAATGAAGCGTACCGGAAGGGATGAAAAAATCTTCATCATCATCATTGCGCTTATCATTAAGGAAGGAGATGTAAAGAGAATTATCGGTATACGAATAATGCAAACCAGCATCGGCACGTTTGCCCAGTTCGGTCATTGCACTATTGAAATCAATGAGTACTTCTGTTTCCTCTCCCGATTGCTCGTAGCGTATCCAGGTGTTATAATTTTTGATTTTCTTAATGTCAAGCTTTACAAATCCCTTTAATTGCAATGCTGGCCGCGTAGCATACATAGTCATATCTCCTTTGTAGTACATACCAGCTCCTAATACAAGATTGTCGGTATCAACAACAGCCCCTACAGCAACTGTCTGGTGTGTTGCGAGTATGCTCGATCGCTTCCTTCTATGTGTTTCTGTTTGCTCGATAGGTTCCAGATGAAAATCTGTCATTTTTATCGCAAACGTATCATTCAGGAAATTCACATACTGATAGGTAGCATATCCTGAAAATTCTTTTCGGGAAATAACATCCACTACACCTTCGGTAAGGCGGTGATAACCGTTGAGTGTATCCAACAAAATAGTGGTGTTTTTTAGTGTTCCTATCCGCGCATTTTCAAGAATCAATACCTCATTGTTCTCAGGTGTGATTTTCGCATCGGCTACAATAATGTAGGGAATACCACTTACTTTTAGTTGTTGTGTTTGGATGTCGTACTCAGCCGCTTCCGCATTAAAGCGCAAGGAGTCTAAATCTTTCCGTGTTGTATAGAAGTATGAATTTTCAATAGGAACGTCCGGCCTTTTCGTCATGTGGATCTTCTGTTCATTCAAATCCCAGCGGGCATCCGGTATGGAAGTTTTAAATTGTGCGTATGGGAATTCAATTGCAGCCTCACCCTCAATCTCCGGACTGATATCTGCGTAGTTATCATCCAGGTCAAATTTCAGACGGATGTCACTACCCGCCATCAATGGTTTGTTGGGGTCTCCGGTATTTACTTTGAATTCTGCATGCCTGGCCCCCAAATCCTTACCGTTAAATTTCATTTCTTCCGATACCACTTCGGTTCCGCGTGTCAGCAATATACCCGATCCGGCAACTCCTTCTTTTGAAATGGTAATGTTTCCACTCAGCTGTGCAGTTGAATCATAAAAATTGAATGGTGCCCGCAAATTCGTCAAGACCATTTCATCTTCTTTCGGGTACCATTGCATTTCAAAATCGGGCAACGATGCTTGTGGAAAAAGCACGGAACCAAATTGTTGCTCCCGGATAGTAGCGCGGTTTCCTTTTCCTAAAACGGAATCAGGATAAAAAACAAAGTCGGGAGAAACCACTGTTGCGGCAAGGAAATCGATTTTACCGGTTGCACGCAATCCACGGTTGTTCATGGAGATAACGCCTTCTAGTTTTCCGTCTCCTTTAAAAAGTTGGTAACCACCTTTTGGGACTGCGTGATCAAAGCCTAAAGATTTGTCGGGCATGGTCATGAGTTTTTCTTTAAAGCTCGGGAACATCCCACTTGAAATAAATTTCCCGTCAAAGTTGATGGAGGTAGGATCAGCATCATTTAAACTATCAAGCTTAAAGGGCGGGATAACGAAAAAGATGGACCGATCATATGCCCCATTTAATACTTCCCGTCTGTCGAAATAGATGACACCTCCGGTTGTTGCATCCAGTCGTGGGTAGGTCGGGATCTTGAGCTTTCCTGATTTATTATTCGATCGGCTTATATAAAGTGTGCCTGAGGATTTTGAGATGTCACCCAGGTCCCCCTCGGCAGCAGCTGTGGAATCGGCACCCACCATGGAGTTGTTGATCTTCCTTCGGATACTTTGTCCCCTTGCATTTTTTTCTGTAACAAAGAAGTTGATAGAATCGATGTGCGTTAAGTTCACAAAAAAGCTATCATACTTTAGGGTAAATCCCTTGCCACTGATTTCAAAATTTCCCGCTGAGATGGTACCATCAAATTTTATGTCACGGTTTTGGAGAATGGTAATGATACTGCTATCGGGTTCTATTTTTACATTTAGTGAATCACTGAGTTTAAATTCTTCCACACCTCTTACAGTCATTTCACGTTTTTGGAAATTAACCGTAGCATTCGGGTATAGATCCGTGACCGAATGAATTTTTAGATTATCGTAATCCATTTCGCCTTTAAAGGATTTGAAAAAATTAATGGACTTCTCCGGCACATACACGATATCGGTCTTCGGATTGTAGGTGATCATGCCTTTCAATGCGAGAAATTCAATAGCTGCTTTGATTTCTCGTTGGTCTTTTCGTGCGTAGACACCGAGATCGCCTGAGTAAAATTCGCGTACCCCAATTTTTTCACTGTAGTTGACCACCAGTGCCAATGGATGAAAGCTAAACTCATTTCCTTTTAATATCCTGAAGTCATTGGGATCATAAAAATCAATGGATTCAATAATCATGGGCATGGTGTTTCTTCCACCATCGGTAAGGATGTCAAGGCTATCTTTGGTTAAATTCCATTTGATAATGTTTGCTGAAAAATCCATGTTGAAGAAAGAAGAAGAATAGGGAGCATTTCGCATCGACCCCTTAGCACTCAAAAAAAGTGCTTCTTCGTTATTAGCGTTATAACGCAACCGAACGGAAGGATGCGTTATGGAATCGTTATTCTGGTAGATGGTTACCCGTGTCTTTTCGGAAGAAACAGTGGAGTCTTTAAAAATGAATTCCGGTGAATAGGCAGTAAATTTTTTCTGGCCACTGCTGTAGACATCAATTTTTGAAAAATCAGAAAGTACCGAACGGCTGGAGATTTTATTCCCAAGAAGGGAAAAGCCACCGGTGTAGCGGATGTTTTCATTTCCCATACCAGTGATCTTTAAATCACTTTGATAAGATTGGAATTGAGGATAGGTAGAAAGAACGGAATCTTTTCTCGGAATTGCCTTAAACTTCATTTTTCCCGGTATGAATCCAGGCGTTTTTCCCGCGTAATTTAGTTTTACCAAATCCGCCTGAAATTCTGCTTTACGAACATTGAAATTGTATTCACCAAGATTGCATGTAACAACATCGGTAGGAAGCCCGGCAGGGGTCCAATCGAACGTACCGTCTTGCCCAACAAAAAGATCATCTTTTAATGAAAAAGCACCTTTCGTATTTTTTAGAAATACAGAATCGGAAGGCGTGGCAATGTTCAGCGTAACCCGATCAAATCGAAGCAAAGCCCCTTCTAAAAAAGGTTGGGGTGGAGGGGTCATCCAACTTGGGATTTCCGCTACAGTTTCCTCTACGTATTCTTCATCATCATTCCATGTAGTTTCTTCTTCCGGCCAGGTTTCTTCTGTTGTAGTTTCAGTTTCTAAGTCGTCCCAGCTTTTGGTGGGTGCCGGTTCTATAAATTCAAATGAATAGGAATCATCTTGTACATTTAACCGATAAAACTTTTCAACATAGAGAGCATGGTGTTCAAAGAACACACGAAGGTTTTCGAAGGTTTTTAGTGCGTGGTTCGGCGGATAGAATTCAATTATTTTTCCACAAAAGTCAAGGTATTGATTAAGCTTGGCAGCATCAATGCGCTCAATGGTTACAGCATTGGAAAGCGCGCGCAGGTATTTGATATAATGGGTTGTGAATGAAAACTTCTTTTTTTTCATTTCACGAAAGTGGTTGCGAACGGTTTGTTGTTGGTCAAGGCCTAAGGAGGCCCAGGCATTTCCAAATTCTGTTGCGGCCAGTAGGGCTTCAGCTTTCCGTGTTTTTTCAAGTGCAGCCACCACACTATCCGGAAAACTCAAAGGGGTAGCGACAGGTCCTGCCCCACTTTGGCTAAAGGCCGAAATGGATAGGAAAAGACTGATTGTCTGTATGAATGTAAAAACCTGCTTCACGCTATCAAAACCTTGAAATTCGTAAATATTGGGCAAATTAGCTAAAGCCCGGATGGCAATGGAATATTAAACGCTAAATCCACACGAAAAATGCACCATCAGTTGATTTTTTGGAGCAACAGCGATGACCATCCCTCCATACTTTTGCTGTGGATTTCCTGAAAGCCATACCGATGGGCTTCTTTTAATAAATCAGGGATATCACTTTCGTAAAAACCGCTGAGCAATAAATGACCTTGTGGGTTTAACAATTGTGAATAAAAATGCATTTCATCCAACAACACATTCTTGTTGATGTTTGCCAGGATAATATCAAAGGGAGCTTCAAATGTCAGGGTCTTTACCGTGCCGATGCGAATGCGAACATTGTCAACTTGGTTGACTTCTAAATTCTCTGTACCATTTTCTGCACTCCAGTCATCAATATCAAAAGCATCCACGAAAGATGCTCCGAGTTTTGAAGCCATTATCGAAAGGACGGCCGTTCCGCATCCCGCATCCATTACTCTTTTATTTTTATGATCCAGATCAAGTTGGTTTTTGATCATCAAACAAGTGGTCTGATGATGCCCCGTGCCAAATGACATTTTGGGTGTAATCTCGATTTCATATTGATAGGACGGATCAGGGGCATGAAAGTGCGCACGAATCCGACAGCGCTCATCAACAATTATCGGATCATAGCTTTTTTCCCACTCCTCGTTCCAGTTTCTCTTTTCGATTTGATCGAATTGAAAATCGATGGGAGTTACGGAAGCATATTGCAATTGGATTGCTTCTATTTGTTCAAGATCATAGGATTCACCTTCTGCATAGGCTTCAAAACCTGTATCGGTTTCCTGAAAGCTATCAAAACCCGCATTGCCTAGTTCGGCAATCAGTATTTCGGTGAAACTTTCATCGCACGCTACGGTAATACGTGTGTAATAATTCATAGTCGCTATATCGCCTTGACAATCTCTGCAAACTCGCGTGACTTCAACGAAGCACCTCCAACAAGTCCACCATCTACATCGGCACAACCAAACAATTCTTTTGCATTATCGGCTTTCACGCTTCCACCATACAGGATTGATATTTCATCCGCCAGTGCTGGATTATATTTACCAGCAATGTGCTGACGAATAACTGCGTGCATATCTTGTGCTTGCTGCGAGGTGGCCGTTTTGCCCGTGCCAATTGCCCACACGGGTTCATAAGCAATCACAACTTTTTGAATAACATCCGCTGATAAATGGAAGAGGCTTTCTTCTACTTGCTTTTTTACCAGTGTTTC
>JBGTGG010000209.1:0-2430 GCA_041746855.1 Cyclobacteriaceae bacterium
GTACTGCTGGAGGCGCGCTCGGGATGATCATCACGCGCGGCTGCCAGCACACCTTTCTTATGAAACAACTCCGGTCTGATTTCCGCTGGCACGGTATACGGTAAATCACTTTCACCGAGGGTATCACCCGGCTGCGCATACTTGCTATCGGTATCGCCAGCCTGGGCCATAAAATTTTGAATCACAAGATGGAACAACACACTGTCGAGTACGTTGTCGTTTATGATCTTGATAAAGTTATCGCGATGGAGCGGAGTTTCATCATAGAGTTGCAAAATGATTTCACCGTAATTGGTAACAAGTTTCACTTTTACGGGTGATGGTTCGTTTTCCTCGGATTGCTTTGGTGAACAAGCAATAAGAAAACTAAATAGTGCAAGAACTAAAAGTTGGGATAATTTTATCATGCTCGATTGATATTAACAATTTGCTGTGTTCAATTTACCAGCAATCTCTCACTTTACAGCGGAATTTTCTTCAGGCGGTCAACAATCTCCAGCACCGCAGGACACACCAGTGTGTTTTTGTATGTGAGGTCCATCAGCTGCACCATTTTCTTCCGGTCGGTGTGGGGATACTCACGACACGCTTTTGGTCGGTTGTCGTACACCGCACAATAATTATCTTCCCCCAGAAAAGGACAGGGCGCACCCTTCACTACAAAATCACCATCATCGTCCATACGCAAGTAGGTGGTCTCAAAATCCGCAGGCTTCATGCGCATCGACTTTGCAAGTCGTTCAATATCGGCTTTATAAAAAATCGGGCTGGTGGTTTTGCAGCAGTTGGCGCACGTCAGGCAGTCAATCTGTTCAAAGACCTCTTCGTGTGTGGTGTGAAAATTATCGTCCACAATCCGCGGATTCTTTTTCTTCAAGCTCTTCAAGAATTTTTTGTTCTCGTCAGCTTTCTTTTTGGATTGATTACGAAATTTTTCGAGGTCCATACTGTAAAATAGGTAAGCAATGAAAAATGGTTTCACGCAGAGCACACAAAGAAGACGCAAAGTACGCTAAGCGTTTCATAACGATGGAATTAATTTGCGTTCTTTGCGCTAACCTTGGCGACCTTTGCGTGAAATTTTTATCGGTGACAAATATCCTTATACGCACAATACCTGCAAAACTCCTTCTCTTCAGTTTGATCAAACACCGTTTTCGGATCAAAGATATCATTCAACAAAACTTGCAGGTCTTTCTTAAAGTCTTCCATGTGTGGTCGTACGTCCAGCAAACTACGCTTGTTCATTTCAAAGCCAAACAAAACATCATCAGTAAAAAGATTTTTCCTGTTAAATAGACCCGGTATTATGGGCATGTCCGAAGTTTTTCGGTTGCTCTGATACAGCAACGTATAAATCAAAGTCTGAAAGGCAGCTTTGTTTCTTTTCTTATGGGGCACAAACAACGAATGAATATCGAAAAATTTTAGGTCGTCACTTCCTGTTTTGTAATCGATGATGCGCAAAACTTCCTGTCCATTTTCTTTGACACGATCTGCCCTGTCCACTTTTCCACCCAACACCGCGTAGCCGGGAGCATGATCAATTTTTACCCGATAGGTAAACGTTGATTCTTCCAATCCTTCAATAAAAAAGGGAACATAATTCTGATCATTCGCGATAATCTTCTCCGCAAAACTATTGACCATCGCTTTTACAATCAACCGCTGGCCTTCATACTTTACAGTCTTGGTATTCAGGTTAAATGTCTTGATGAACATCTCATCAATCAGCTTGTTGATTTTCTTATCAGCTAAAGCGTAATCCTCCAACACAATCTGATTTGATTTTTTCGCTTCAATGATGTCCTTATAAAACCGCTCCATTACATCGTGCAGAATATTACCAAGTACCCGCGCATCCAAATCCTCTTCTACTTCATCTGCTTCTTTCACGCGGGCAACATACTGAAAATAGAATTTCAATTTGCAATCCATGTATGCATTGAGTGAAGAAGGGGAAATTCCTTTGAATCGATAATTGCCTTCGTTCAGCCTCGCCAGCTTTTCAAGAATGGTTTTGTCCTTCTGGATAACAATCGGTTCGCTCACATTGGGAACCACCGCATTATGCGCAACCCTTCGCTTTATCGGGAGATTCGATTCATACATCAATTGCCGCAAGTACCTGCTCATCTCGCCTTCACCCAAATCATCAGTCTCGGTATTATAAAATAGGAATACATTTTCCGCACGTTGCATGGCACGATAAAACAAATACGAATACATCGAATCCTGATGATCTATGGTGGGAAGTTGATACGCTTTGCGAATTGTGTGCGGAATAAAAGAGCCTTTTGAATTGCCGCCTGGCATGCTGCCTTCATTCAACGAAAGGAAGAAAACATTTTTAAAATCGAGGTTACGCGTTTCCAACACACCCATGATCTGTAATCCTTCCAACGGCTCCCCGGAAAAAGGAATCTTTTG
>JBGTGG010000210.1:0-2815 GCA_041746855.1 Cyclobacteriaceae bacterium
CAAAAGCCAAAGTCTAAGCCATTGGTCTGCGTGGTAGTCTGTAATTGAACCGTAAGGTGGCGAAGTAAAAAGCAACGAAAACTTTATATCGTTAGCTATTGACCTTTCAGCAATGTTTATTAACTCATTCGAACTGTCGCCAAATACAACTGCGCTTTCAGTTATTTTCGGCTTTCCTTTTTCATATCGCCAATCAATTTTTTTTAAAATAAATTCACAAGGATTAATATAAGGTGGTGTAGTCATCTTATTTTTCTTCCACCATTGAACGGAATAATTTATACCCATTGATTTTGTCATTCTCATTTGATTAGATAATCCTTCACCTAGTTTTGCGTGAAGGTAAATGAGTAGAATAGACATTAATGTTGCATCTACATTGCTATTTTTCCAATCTAAATGAGTTCTTGCCGCTAAAAGAAATTTTAAGACTTCATCACAATAGCAAATGCGATAAAATTCAGGCATTCTTTCAATTGAGCGACTGTAGTAATTTCTTTTACCATAAATTTCAAGTAGGCGGTCAACTACTTCATTTTTATCTGCTGGTTCTAATTTAACAGTTCCATAAAGCCAACCGACTGGATTTATTTCAATGCCAAGGCTATTCCTGCCCAAAACTCCACCTGCATAAATACTACTGCATCTGCCCGCAAACGGGTCAATTATGTAGTCGCCTTTGCTCGAATATTTATCAACGACATCAAAAGCAAACTCCAAAGGAAACATAGCATAATAAGGACCAAACCTTGCCCAACGTGCTTCGGCTGTCTCAAACCCTTTTAATATTTTTTCCTTTATTATCATTCTTTTGATTTCTCTCTTATTTCTCTTGCAATATCTTCAAAAATACGTTTGCCCAAGTTTAATGGTATGGCAGCTTCTGCGTGTGCTGATACCAAAGGAGAAACGGAATTCGGATATCTACTAGATACTAGCTGGTCAAGTAAATTCATCACATCCGCAAGCCTTGTAAATTGGTCAGGATTTGAAGTGTCTAGGTTTTTCTGGTAATCGTTAAAGCAAGCAATTACAGGAACTATTTTTTGCCCTGATGCTGCTTTGTAAAAAAGCTTTCTACCAAAGTAGGTGTCTTGTCCGTAAGGTTTTGCACTTTCGGAAAAGATGATATTTCGTTTTATATATCCATCATTTAAAAGCAAAGCGGATTGTTTAGGGAATTTATCCGTGATGCCATCTTTGGTTGTATCTATCTCAATAAAATGATTAAAAAATGTTCCTGATTTTTCAATGCCTACAATTAGTAAATCTTGTCCGTTCACTTTCTTTTGTAATTCATTAATGCGACTCAATTCGTGACTAATTACTTTAGTCAACCAAGATGAAGTGCTGAAAACAGCTAATGGGCCATCCATTATAAATGCAACCCTTCGGAGTGTAGGTAGCCAACCTTTGCGCTCAAACGCTCTAAGAATATGAACAAGCCAAAGTTTCTCTAGTGTTGACATTATTTGACCAAACATTTCGCCATTACTTCCACCTGGGTTCATTAGTTCGTGTAAACGTAAAGCGTCAGTTGAAAACAATTGTTCACCTGATTTAGAACAGGTAAATTCACCCAAGCCATAAGTCATATCTTCATTTTCCAATCCTTCGATTGGACTTTTGGCGGTTCCACCACCACCAATTGAAAGTTTCAGTGACAATAAATGTTCGTAAGTATCAAGTAATGTTTCGCCATCAGTAAATATTATGTTGCTTCTTAACTCTTCAAACAAGGCTCTTCTTAATGAGGACTTTGCATTCCTTTCTGTATCTAAAATCACATTGCAACCGGGGAAGACACTTTCTATGGTTGATGCTTTTTCTGTTTCACGAAATTTCTTTGGCTCAACAAATTCTTTCTTTTCTAACTCGCCAATTAATTTAAGGTCAATTAAGACAGATGCAATTGTGATATATCCAAATTCAGCACCGGGAAAGCCGTTTTCCGCTTTGGCGGCTAAGTTGCTTCCGTCAATTGCAAGAACCAAATCAGGTTGGAGCGTGCTTTCTGTTAAGTCAGATTTATTGATTATTGAACCATCGAAGTCTTCTGTTTCTTCTTCTTGTTTCCTTATTTTAAGTCGGTTCTGTAGTGATTTAACTTTTTCACTATCAAGTAACCGTCTTAAAGGCTCGTAGCTTGCAAATTCTCCTTCAAAACTCATAATGATAGTGTTTTATACTTCAAACCTGTCTGCTTGAACAGGAATTACAAATAAGTTACTTAATGTTTTTACTCTCAAAAAACCTTTGTCTTGAGCTCGTCTAATTGATGGTTCGAAATCTGCAAAGTCATAATACTTACAAAGCTCCTTTGTTTCATCTGTATTATTCAAATGGATAATAAACCAATTGGCTGTATTTTTTAGAATGTTCTTTTGTATACTACTTACTTCTTGTGTCGCGTAAACCATACCAATGCGATATTTAGAACCTTCTTTTGCAGTTCTGACCCAAATATCAGATAGGTCTAAATCGTTGCCCGCAGGCAATATGTTATGAGCTTCTTCAACATAAACCAATATTTCAGGTATATCAGTCGCTCCTTGAATAAATCTTCTTTGGTTTTCTTTGAATATTTTAGTCATAATCCTTGTTGCAGAAGATTTATTAAGTTCAGGTTCGCCACTTGATTGGTCAATGATTACAAGTTTACCTTGGACTAAATGACTGTAAATATCTTCTGCATAATCGCTCGTAGTATCTGCACTGTGTTGTTCTGCTGCTTTTCCAATTTTTCTAGTTCCATTAGGATACTGAAAAATTCCAATTATCTTTTTCAAATCTTCATCTGCCCATCTATCACCTG
>JBGTGG010000211.1:0-35404 GCA_041746855.1 Cyclobacteriaceae bacterium
GCTTGCTCAAGGATTTGCTCACGGGTGCGCGCAGGATCACGAATCATGATTCAAAGATACCGATCGGTATCTTAATTATCAACTGTATTTTGAATTAATTTCGAATGAGTATTTGCAGCGTAGAGCGCGAGGATTGTTCCAGTAAAATACCCGGCTTTTTACGATAGGCTTCAAACGTTTCGATATCGTGGTTTTTGATGGTAATAAGGGTTAACCCAATATTATAATAGACTTCAAAGTGGTGCTTTAATTTTTCTATCAATTGAAGTACACGTCCTTCCCTGAAGTCGATGCAAAATGAAAAAGAGATGGCAGAATTTTGCATCATATTGATTTTGATGTCCAATTCTGAAAGCACCTGAAAAATGGTACTAAGTTGATGCTCGTTTACAAACGTATAATCGACTACTTTACACGAAATCAAACATTGGTTATCCTTAAATACAATTAAGGGAGCAAGGTCCTCCACATGGCAATCGTAAATACGCGTTCCTGGAATTGAAGGATTATCAAAATTTTTCACCAGCAACGGAATATTTTTATTCGCCAACGGTTTAATAGTTTTAGGATGGATCACGCTGGCTCCATAATACGTCATCTCGGCTGCTTCCTGAAAGGGCAATTCCGGAAATACAATAGCAGTCGGCAATCGTTTAGGATCAGCACTCATCACACCCGGCACATCTTTCCAAATCGTAACAGACTCCGCTTGCAAACACGATCCAAAAATCGCGGCCGAAAAATCAGACCCTTCACGTCCCAGTGTCGTTGTATATCCGTTTTCAGTGCTGCCAATAAATCCTTGTGTGACAATAATGTTGTTTTCCAGAATTGGTGCTAATGTTTTTATTTCTTTTTCGGTGATTTTCCAATTAATTTTTCCTTCACGATAGCAAGCATCGGTTTTAATGTACTTACTTGCATCTATTAACATTGAAGCAATACCTTGTTCTTTCAAATACTCGTTGACAATCAAAGAAGAGAGTAATTCACCCATCGAAACAATTTGATCATACCGCAGGTCAAATGGTTCATTTAACTTTAAGTTGTGTTCGAGCGTGTCAAAAAGTTGATCGATTGATCTGTTTACTTCATCCGGATTTGAAAACAATGCACCCGCAATTTCCTGATGCGCAAATTTAAGCGTGTCGATTAGGGCATGAGCCTCCTGTTTGGATTCATAGGATTCTAAAATACGCTCCAATGCATTGGTAGTTTTGCCCATTGCAGACACGACCACGAGTAATCCACCCTCCTGAAATTGCTGAATGATGGTACCTGTATTTTGAATTGCGGCTGCATCTTTTAATGAAGCACCACCAAATTTAAAAACCTTCATCCTGTTGTTCTGAATTTTATGCGGGTTAACTTTGCTTTGAAAATTTGATCGTAAAGATCAGCCATAATTCTTAACACAACAAATAATGGAACAATCCCGGATTGCACACCCTATTGGCAGCCCGCTTGATCGGTTTATCAAGAACAACCAAGATGATTTTCAATATGCCAGTGGTGAGCTTTCGCAATTGTTGCGTGACATAGCACTGGCTTCAAAAGTTGTAAATCGTGAAGTAAACAAAGCCGGATTGATTGACATCATGGGGCCGATGGGCTCGTTGAATTCAGGCGGGGAGCAACAACAAAAGCTGGATGTGCTGGCCGACATTCGTTTTACCCGTGCATTGACAAAAGGTGGCGAAGTGTGTGCGTTGATTTCGGAGGAGAACGAAACTTTTACCGATTTAAACAACGATGGCAAGTACGTGATCGCCATTGATCCATTGGATGGATCTTCCAATATTGATGTCAATGTTTCTATTGGAACGATATTTTCCATTTATCGAAGAGTATCAGAAGTCGGTACTCCAATTTCCGATGCTGATATTTTGCAAAAAGGAACAGAACAAGTTGCGGCCGGATATATTTTGTATGGTTCTTCCACGATGCTCGTATACACGACTGGCAATGGTGTAAATGGTTTTACCTACGAGTCGAGCCTGGGGGAATTTTTTCTCTCGCATCCCAATATGATTGCCCCTGAAGAAGGAAAAATTTATTCGGTGAATGAAGGGTTAGCGAATTCATTTGATGAAAGCGCTACAAAATATATCAAGCATTGCAAAGACTCCGGATATTCAGCGCGGTATATTGGTTCGCTTGTGGCCGATTTTCATCGAAACTTATTGAAAGGCGGGATTTATTTTTATCCGGCAACTTCAAAAGATAAAAACGGAAAGCTTAGGTTGATGTATGAATGCAATGCGTTGGCTTTTGTTTCAGAACAGGCAGGGGGATTAGCAACGGATGGAAAGAACAGGATTCTTGAAATTCAACCAGAAAGCCTGCATCAACGTGTTCCTTTTTATGTAGGTTCTAAAAAGATGGTGGAGAAGGCAATGGAAGGTTAATTAGTAAATTTGCTAATTAGTTGATTGCTGATTAAATCATTTTCTAATTAACAAATCTTCAAATTCTCAAATTACTTTTCCTCTTCCTTATCTTTCTTTTCTACAAACACCTCGGGAGCATATTGTAATAAAATTCCATACCACTTCACGAGTTTTTTCAAATCCGAAACATACACTCGTGCTTCGTCATACTCCGGGAGGACGGATTTTACAAAAGCCCTTAGCTCAGCGCCATCTGCATTGGCATCTAGCCCTAAGTCATTGCCGTATTCCTGATGGATTTTCTTGAGGATATTTTCGAGCGGTTCGGTGCCTTCTTTGGTGGTGGTATAAATAGAAATTTCATGAAGAAGCGATAACCGGTTATTGGCATTGGTTACCAATTTTGCTTTGCTTTCGTCAAGCGATTCCAGGATCACACCTGATTTAGTGGGTGATACAACTTTATATAGACCTCCTTTTCCGGATACAGTAGCGATTTCAGATAATTCCATTTCTTTCTTTTGCCCCAAAACTATTGAAATTTTTTAGGGGTTAAAATTTAATCCGGTTTCGTTTTATCGATTTTCACTATGCCATCGATATACGCAAGTAATTCTTTCTTGCCGGCTTTGCTGGCAGATGAAGTTGCCAAAATGGGCGGAAGCTGCTCCCAGGATTGCAGCAGTTCTTTTTCCATCAATTTTTTATTTTCTAAAAATTGAGTTTTGTTCAGCTTATCAAGCTTGGTATACACCAGGCAACAGGGAATACCTTTTTGTCCGGCCCAATTGATAAAACCAACATCTATTTTCTGTGGTTTGAGCCGCGAATCAATAAGGATAAACAAGCAGTCGAGGTTTTCCCTTTTCAACAGATACTCTTCAATCATTTTTCCCCATTCATAGCGCAGCGATTTATTAACCTTGGCATACCCATATCCCGGCAAATCCACCAGGTACCAGCGTGAATTCATTAAGTAGTGGTTGATGGTTTGTGTTTTGCCCGGACTCACCGAAATTTTAGCCAGCTTGTTCCGGTTGGCCAGCATATTGATCAACGAAGATTTACCAACATTGGACCTACCGATAAAGGCTACCTCCGGCTTATCCGGTGGCGGGCATTTTTTGATGTTGGCATGGCTGGAAATAAATTCCGCCTGTTTAATTTCCATGAGGATGGAGGGTTAAAGTAAAGATTGAAGGCGAAAATACTAAGATTGTAAGATTTCAGGCCTTATGGGTACAGTTTTCTGCTAGGAAATCAACAGTTTTTTATATATTGGCAGCAATTGTATTGTATTTTTATTCATAAATTTAATGGTAAATAATTTTTAGCAATGCGCAGTATTTTTAAAGTACTGATTTTTTCGTCTCTGTTTTTGACTATTTCCTTGGTGGGTTATTCACAAGAACAGAATCCCGAATTAGCTCAGGAATACATGATTCAAGCGGAGTTAACATTGGAAGCCACCCAAGCATTGGATGATGTTCGCCCAATTTTGATCACCGCAGCCGATCTCGACACAACGTTCATTAAAGCCAACTTTGAAGCCGGTAAAATTCTGGTGGAAACAGTAGGTAAAGATTTAGCAGTTAAATATTTCATGCGTGTGTACAGGCAAGATCCTGATTACAATTTCTCAATCGAGTATTGGATCGGAAAAAGCTATCAATATGGTCTGAATTTCGATAAAGCGTTAGAGTATTACACTTTGTATAAGGAGCGATTGAACAAAAAATCTAATTATCAGGGAAAGGATAAAATCAGTTTGGCCTCTGTTGACCGTAGTATTTTTGAATGCGAAAATGGAAAAGAGTTTGTCAGCAGGCCTGGGAATTACTCAATTGTTAATATTGGAAGGGAGATCAATTCTGAATACGAAGACTATGCCCCGGTATTTAATGAAAATGAAGATGAACTTGTGTTCACATCCAGAAGGAGGGAAGACAACTTGAACGAAAACGTATTTGAGGACAATAAACCCTACGAAGACATTTTCACATCACGAAAATCGGGTGGTACCTGGTCGCGCGCTAAAAATATTGGCGCACCTGTAAATACACCGTATCATGACTCCAACCTGGCTCTTTCTGCGGACGGTGGAACCTTATTTATTTACAAAGACAATAACGGGGGCGATATATATTCTACTGAACGCAACGCAGATGGTACTTGGACAGAGCCCATACCGCTGCCGGGCATTATCAATTCCAGTTTTGAAGAGAAATCCATCACCATATCCAGTGATGAACGCACCTTGTACTTTGCCAGCAATCGCCCAGGTGGTTTTGGAGGACTAGACATTTATCGAGCAACAAAAGACAGCAAAGGAGAGTGGTCAAACGTTCGTAACCTCGGTCCAACCATAAACACAGAGTTTGATGATGACGGTCCATATATTGATTATGACAATGTAACGCTTTATTTTTCCAGCCAAGGAAGAAAAGGCATGGGGGGATATGACATTTTTAAAACCACATTCGACCCGGCCACAAATGAATGGAGCGAACCCGAAAACCTAGGATATCCCATAAACACACCTGATGATGATATTTATTTTGTGTCCTCCAAAGATGGAAAGCGGGCTTACTATTCTTCTGTGCGCGAAGATGGGATGGGCTATACGGACATTTATATGATCACTATTCCGGAAGGGTTAAAACATACAGAGCCCATTGCAGTGGCAGAGCCTGAGCCTGATCCAATTGTTGAGCCTGATCCAATAGTGGAACCGGAGGTAACACCAAAGGATCCGGTGGTGGTTACGCCAAAGGAGGAACCAAAGAAAGAAATTGTTCCTATTAAATACACGATTACCGTTGTGGATGCAAAAACTAAAACCGCATTGGATGCAAAAATAGGGCTTCAAGGCATGCGCGATAATGTAGTGGTTGGGGCTTCTAATAAAGGCACGGGTGTAAAGGAATTCAATATTGTGAGCCCTGAGGCGAAAGAGTACCGCATCTCCATAGAAATGGAAGGGTATATTTTTGTGAACCAAAGTGTAAGAATAGAAGGAGCAACCACGGAAGAAAAAAGCCTGAGCAAGACCATCGAAATGCAAAAACTGGTGGTGGGTGTGAGTTCTGTATTGCGGAATATTTATTTTGATTTTGATAAAGCAACCTTTAAGGACGAATCTTACAATGAGTTGAACAAGTTGGAGCGGATGCTGAAACAAAATGAAGCTTTAAGTGTTGAGATTGCTGGGCATACAGATAATATCGGGGGCAAAGCGTATAATCTCCAGCTTTCGAAAAGACGTGCTGAGGCAGTGAAGGATTTCCTTACCAGTAAGGGCATTGATGCAAGAAGGATTACAGCGGTGGGGTATGGCGAAGCCAACCCGCTGGCCAGTAACGATGATGAAACGGATGGTCGTGAGATCAACCGAAGAGTGGAAATGAAGGTGTTGGGAAATAAATAAACCCCAACCAAATTCCATTTTTATTCCCTTCGTCACAATGAAATGATGGAAAGCATCCGGATTTGAATTTCATTCCCTTAGATTTGCCCATCAGAGCGATTCAAAACACAATGGCAGTAGTTCCATACAAAGAAGAAAATCTTTCAAAAAAGGATCAGGTTGCGAAAATGTTTAACAGCATTAGCCACCGCTATGATTTTCTAAACCATTTTTTAAGTTTAGGAATTGACCGTTTATGGAGAAAAAAAGCTGTTAAATTTTTGAAGCCTTTTCAGCCGAAAATCCTGCTGGATGTGGCAACAGGAACAGGCGATTTTGCATTGGAAGCCTTGTCGTTGAATCCCACAAAAATTACGGGTATTGACATCTCAGAAGGAATGTTGGGAATGGGGAGAAAGAAAATTGAGAAGTTGAAGCTAAACCATCAGGTTGAACTGAAATTTGGGGATTCCGAGAATATCCCGTTTGAGGAAAATAAATTTGATGCTGTAACCGTTGGATTTGGTGTACGCAACTTTGAAAACCTGGAAAAGGGGATTGGGGAGATTTACAGGGTATTGAAGCCTGGCGGGGTCTTGGTTGTGCTCGAATTCTCCCGCCCCAAAAGATTTCCGGTGAAGCAGCTGTATAATTTTTATTTTAAATTGGTGCTACCAAAAATAGGAAACTCAATTTCATCAGATAAGGCAGCGTACACGTATTTGCCGGAGTCGGTAGAGGCTTTTCCAGATGGGAAAGATTTTGAAGCCATACTTCATAAAATTGGATTTAAGGAGACAACATGCAAGCAACTCACGTTCGGAATAAGTTCTATTTATACTGGCCAAAAGTAATTATACTGATTGCTACAGCATTGCTTTTGACCACTTCTGTGGATGCTCAAAAACTTAAGTTTGTACGCAAGAACAACCCCAATTATGATAATAAAAAAATCACGTACGGTTTTCTTATTGGGTTGCATACTTCGACTTATCAAATCAACTATGCCGATCGTTTCGTGACGCAGGATCTTGATACCGTTCACTCCATAGTTCCGGGGTGGACGCCTGGTTTTTCCCTGGGGTTTATTGTGAATTATCGGGCAACAGAATTCCTTGATCTCCGCATTACACCAAAAGTTGCTTTCTATGAACATAGTTTAACCTATCGGTTTACCGATGAAACCACGGATGAACAACGTGTAGAGACCACCATGGTAGAGTTTCCCATCTTGTTAAAATACAAATCTGTGAGGCGGGGAAACATCAGGATGTACATGGTGGGTGGAATTAAACCGGGTATAGAAGCATCCGGCAAGAAGCAGATCGAAAATACAACTTCAACGCTGGAGGTAAATCAGTTTAACGTTAACCTGGAGGCGGGCTTTGGTTTTGATTTGTATTATCCCTTATTCAAGTTTTCACCAGAACTTCGGTTTTCAAGAGGCATGGTGGATGTGTTGGAAAACAAGAACAACATCTATGGTCAACCGTTGAATCGGATCAATACCAACACCATTACCCTTTACCTTCTTTTTCAATAGTATTATGGGAAACAGAATTGCACTTATCACTGGTGCCACATCAGGTATCGGTGAAGCGACAGCAAAATTATTAGCGAAGCACAACTTTGATTTAATCCTATGTGGAAGGAGAGTTGATCGCCTGGAAAAATTACAAGAAGTGCTATCTGTTTCAACAAACGTCACAATCCTTTCTTTTGATGTGCGAAGTGAAGAGAGTGTCAATGCGTGTATTGCCTCCCTTCCAGAACACTGGAAGAAAATAGATGTACTGATAAACAATGCCGGCAATGCACATGGCCTAAGCCCTATTCAATCAGGTGACACCCGTGATTGGGATGCGATGATTGATATTAATGTTAAAGGTCTGCTCTACGTTTCGAAAGCTGTTATTCCATTTATGACCGATCGTTCAACTGGGCACATTATCAACATTGGTTCCATTGCAGGGAAGGAAGTCTATCCCAATGGTAATGTGTATTGCGCAAGCAAGTTTGCCGTGGATGCGTTGACCAAAGGCATGCGTTTTGACTTAAACCCCTATGGGATAAAAGTAACATCCATTAATCCGGGGTTGGTGGAAACTGAGTTTGCACAAGTTCGCTTCAAAGGAGATTTGGAAAAAGCAGCAGTAACCTACAAGGGGATGGATCCTTTGAAAGGCGATGACATAGCCGATATAATCCTCTATGTTTTATCCGCACCCAAACATGTTGTACTCGCTGATATCACGGTGTTCCCTACTGCCCAGGCATCTAGTACGGTGGTGAAGCGGGATGCTTAGTTTTAAATTCGAAAAGATCAGCGGTCCACAGCATTTTTTTGTACTCGGGTAGCTCTTCGTACAAATAAAAATGTTTTCTGTTTTCAGTAGAGTCAATCGTCCGCTTGTAAGATATTGTCCTATCGGCAAGTTTCATGGTGATTTTTTTTAGCGTGTTGCGATTTTGTGGTGTAAGTTGCAAAGAATCGACAAGCTTTTCCATAATGTCATGTTCCAGTCCATACCGGATCCGAACAAGTTTATCATGTAAAAAAAATAGCGCTACATCATTGGATTTAAAACCATTAAGTTCTGCATCTTCCGTTAAGTAAATTGTTAAACGCTCATTATGGAAGGAGCCAAAATCACGTGTATTTTCGAGTTTAAAAAACTCTTTTGGAAACCCTAGTTTTTCAGACAAGTTATTGTCATCGATTACCCTTTCTATTTTTTTTTGTTCTTTCTTTTCAGCAATTGTGTTTTCTGTTTCAATTTTTTCCTGCTGCTCGGTTTGACAAGCACAAAAGCAAAAGAAGACGGGTATGATAATAAAGATTTTCATTGGTGGCCAATCCGTAAGGAAGGTACACATAATTTAATTTTGAATCAATACTTTTTTAAGGGTTTTGGGTTCGATCTCATGTCCACCTTTGAATATGAATTGCTCCGGGGAAATTGATAACTTCTCGCACAGCTCTTTCATTTCTTCAATTCGTTCTTGTGTTACGAAGGGATCGTCTTCACCAATTATATGATATACGTGTTTTTCCTTTAATATTTGATTGCCTTGTTCGAAATCCATATCGGGTGGAAAGATTCCGGCCCACAGGATCAGTTTTTCAAAATTTATAGTGCCCTGAAGCACCCAACGTGTTGCAGTCGCTGCGCCTTGCGAAAACCCTAAAACGGTTAGTGGAATATTCCTGTTTCCCATTTCAGTGACAAGGATGGAATTGAGGTAGGTGATGTAATTTTCGATATCCATCAGCCTGTTCTCCCGTGTCATCCAGGTAGCACCTACACGATTGTTTTTCGTTTGATTTCGCGAATTCACATCTTCAAGGTAAAAGTGGTGAAGTCCTTCCGGTGCAATGATTACGGTTTCTTTGGTTGCAACGGATTCAAATTTTCGAAGGAAGTATTTTGCGAGTTGCCCATATCCATGAAAAACAAACACGAGTTGTTTGGTTGAATCAGTAATTTCACCCGATTTAAAATACCGTGCTTTAAAATTGAATGATAGTTCTTCTGACTGCATAGCCCTGCTAAGTAACAAAAAGCCCCAATAAATTGGGGCTTTAAAATCGTTTTATGCGTGTGTACTACCGTTTGAATCCAAGGGCGCTTCCACCGCAGTAATTGGTAGAACCATCAAAGGAATATTGGATGTAATAAATACCGGTGGTGTTACAAGGGTATGCAATGGCGGTAATGTATTGGCCACTGATTTTGCTTGTTGCTACTTTGTTTCTCTTTGAGTCGAACAAGCTTACCACGATACCATCGGTTCCTTCACCGGGGGCGCACAGGTTGATCATATATTGTGTTCCTTTTGTGAATACATAACTATATTCAACATAATCCTTTCCTCCTTTTTCAATTTTGTAGCTTTTCAAAAAATTGAAACCGGTTGATAATTTAGGAATACACTTATTGCTTAGTTCTTCCGAATTGCATTGTCCAATCACTTCTAAAGTGCTGAGAATAAAAATAGAGAGAACAATAAAAGATATTTTTTTCATAGGGCTCAATTCTTAGCTAATAATCTTTGTTCTGATACTGTTTGAAGTTGACTTGATTTCTTTAATGATATCTTCATTGATTTCAATGGTACTTGAACTGTTGTCTTCAATTACCATAACTCCGTCAACAATTTTGAATGAAGATTCTTTATAGGTATAGGTGATGTTCACTTGGTCGAATACCTTTTTTAGCTCCTGCATGTCGGTCAACAATGATGCCATGTTCTGGTCTGAATCTTTGTAGAAAGAGAGGAGTAACATGATGTTTTCGAGGATGATTTTTTGTTCACCAATTTTTTCTTGAAGCTCTGTATTGGAAGGATTTGCGGTTGCTACTTCACAGGTGATGTGCAACGCTTCCAACCAGCCACCAGTAAGCAACAATACACTAAGATTTGCACGGCTTTGCGTCTGTAGGTAATGGTTGATGCTGTTGAAATTTTGGGTGGTGATCAACAACAAAGAGTCCAGGTTTTTGCTGTTGCTGGCAAGTTTTCCGATGGTTTCGATATCAAAGAATTGGCCAATATTCAAACCATCTGCGAGTGTCTTAATGGCTGATATATATTTTATGCCATCCTGGTTTTGCTCATAGATATTGGTGTATCCCAAATCGGTACCATAAATTCCAAGATTGAGGGCTTTCTTATAGTTGCTGTTGTACTTCGAAAGATTGTCAGGGTTGTTAAGGTAGTTGACATTATACTTCCTTCCTGATTCTTTTAACAGGACAGAGATTTCCAGGGGGCTGGGAATCTGTTGGAGGATATCACCGATTACCTCTTCGGAGATAGAGGGCCCTTCGTTCTTCGCGGAGTCAAAGCTTTCCAATAAAGCTTGTTCATCCGGTTTTTTACCAGATCCGCAGGCACCTATAACCAGTATTAAAACCCCGAATATTAAAATTCTCATAACTGTAAAATTAGACTATTACAAAGTTAAAAATTAAGCATTCCTGTCCAAAAACTTACGCATTTGCCTTATTTTTTTATCGGGAAGTTTATGTTGCCGAAAAAGGTAAGAGCCTTTCTTATAAGTTCAAAATACAGGGTAATATACAAGCAAAGTGTCATTAACCAAATGACCAGGCTGTTAAATAGAAACGTTGATACCGAATTGCCCAACAGGTTTTTGGAAGGGGCAAAGAAATGTGCCCGGTAATCAAAAATACCGCTTGGCTGTGGGTCAACAAAGATTGGGTTGATTTGTTGAATAAGTTCGCCATTAAACTCAATGATCCGGTCTTTTACCGATACGTTCCGAACCAGGTCCGACAGGCTTTCATTGAAATATTTATTCTTGTAATCGTTAAGTTTATACGTGCTTCCTTCTGCATTTTCCATGCTAAAGGAAAGGTTTTCCCTTGCTGAAACTGCTTTGTTATAGATATCCTGATAGAATTTTTTGTAGTTGCCCAAATATGTTTCCAACGTTTTCCTGAATTCCGGAGTAAAGGTTTCTTTTGTCCACGGAGTGCTTAAATCAACTTCTTCCAACCCTTTTTTGAAATAGTCAGGGGTAATGGTTTCCTGAAGAATTGCAATGTCCTTTTGAATTATCTTATTGATCGAATCGCTTTTGGTGTTGATATTGTCGTTAATGTATTTGAGTTTTGCCTCCAATTTATCGACCAGGAAAGATCCTTTAAAATCAGCCTGTGATTCTACTTTTTCAAAACTGTAAAAGGGTTCTTCGTATGAATTATGTTTGAATTGATACACCGCGAGTGCTTCATATGCCCACCGCGATGCCATCATATCGGCCACCAGGGGTACTTTTCCTTTGGTGCTGATTACATCGTTCAGGCGATCAAAACTAAAAAGCAATCCACTCAAAATCATTTGGGGGATAAGCAATAGCGGGATCATTACGTATACCGTCACTGCTGAGTTAAAGGCGGATGAAATATTCAGTCCGAGTACATTTGCAAAACATGCAACGGTGAACAATACAAACCATATCGGGAGAAACATGCTCCATTCAATTCCTAAAATCAGATTTCCAACAAGTACAAAAGTGATCGTCTGAATAGCGGACATGGTAAACAATATCGCCAGCTTCGACATGAGGTAACTATTCCAACTTAAATTAAGGAACGATTCACGCTTCAATATTTTTCGATCACGGATAATTTCTTCTGCACTCACCGTTAGTCCCATAAACAAGGCCACGATAATGCTCATCAACAAAAAGGCTGGTAAGTTCTCGTTAAACCTGAACATATAAGATCCACCATCTGGTGAACTTCTATACTTGATAATAATCGCCAGGATAAAAGCAAGAAGAGGTGCCTCCAACAAATTGATCAACAAGTATTGTTTGTTGCTAAGTTTTGAAAGCGTGTCGCGCGTTGTAAAAATAATCGTTTGCTTCAGCTTGCTTGGCAGCGACAAACTGTGCGGAGGCTTTTCGGTTACATCAGCTACTTTATTTATCTTAAAGTGTTCGAGGTATAACTCGTACCATTGTGGAGGTGTGATTTTTCTTTTGGTAGTGGGTTGTCCATATTCATCAACCACCTTCGCTTCAATGATGTTGAAAATCTGCTCTGGGTTTACGTTACCACACGTTTCGCATTGCCCGCGGTTGCTGTCTACCTGATGCGTTGATTTTTTAAAGTACGTAACCGCTTCAACCGGATGTCCATTGTACGCTGGATATCCACCGGTGTCCATAATGATCATCTTATCGAACATCTTATAGATGTCGGAAGAAGGTTGATGGATTACCACAAATATTAATTTTCCTTTTAAGGATAATTCTTTTAGTAAGTCAATTACATTTTCTGAATCGCGTGACGACAAACCGGAAGTAGGTTCATCCAGATACAAGATGGCCGGTTCACGGATTAATTCCAGTGCGATGTTCAAGCGCTTGCGTTGACCACCGCTGATGGTTTTGTCCAATGCATTTCCAACACGGAGATCTTTGCGTTGATCAAGACCTAAATTGGTAAGGACCTCCATCACCCGTTCATGCAGTTGCTCTTCAGTGAAGTCGGCAAAACAAAGTTTGGCGTTATAGTATAAGTTTTGATAAACGGTTAACTCTTCAATCAATAAGTCATCCTGTGCCACATAGCCAATCACACCATGGATTTCATCTTTCTGTGTGTTGATATCGTAGCCGTTGACCATGATCTGGCCTTTGGTAGGCTTCACCAACCCGGCCATTACATTCAACAAGGTTGTCTTACCGGCACCACTGGCGCCCATGATTCCAATAAGCTTACCCGGTCCTTCGGAGATCATTACATTCCGCAAGCCAATCGCGCCATTTGGAAATTGGAGTTCATCTATTATGGCAGTGAACGAAAGTTTGGTGGTTTTTAATTCGTGATTATAATGCGAAATGGTATCGCTATAATAGATGGCATCACCGGCTTGTGTTTTAATCGTGCTGCCATGCGAGAACAGATAAATTCTATTGGGTTGCATGGTGAATCCATTGAGGATATTGGATTCTTCCCCCAGGTATTTTGTGAAATACATATCCACACTTTTGACCCGCATGAAAACAAGCGAGCCTTCTATGTGGCCATGAATTATTTTATAGGTTGTGTTTCCTTCGTCTTCTTCGCTGCTCACCAAAAGGATATCGCTAAACTTTAGTGATTTAGGATCTTCACTTACCACGAAATGCTCGATGAGTTCGTGCTCCTCTTTATCGATATTAAAAACGTTGGAGACCGTATTGATGATCTCCATGCGTTGCGGTGAAAAATTCTTGTCGGTTGCGACCAATTCAAAAAGCTTGATCAGTACGACTACTTTTTGCTTTTGTGTTAAGGTCTTGTTGATTTTTTTACAAATCCCTAACGTTCTCACGGAATCCCGAACAGAGGTTAATCTTTTCTTGTTGTCGTCTTCACTGGTTTGGCCGTACTCTGAAAATTTATCGTAAAGCTCTAAGTATTCTTTGACGGAATCCTTATCGAGTTCAGTTTGAAAGAAGTTGATTACATATTGTCTTTCTCTTTCAGAAACGCCACTATCTTGTTTGGTGATGATAGCAAAGAGTTGTGTTAGCGCTTTGAGTATTTCTTCACTCATCGGTAGAGGTATTAAAAGTTAATCGGTTATTGGTAATTTCGGATGGGAACGAAATTACCAATAACCGAAGGCAATTGTATTTGCTTAATACGTTTTGAACTCGAAAGGAATTTCAACCAGTTCCGAAAATTCCTGACCGGCTTCTTCCATATCCTCATCATCTTCATGAAAATACCACATGATTTTCATGCCATCGATATCTTCGAGGGCGGAAAGCACATCCAATATAAGTTTTGATGAAGCGGTATTGAAGTATTCCAATTTAAATACAAACTCTGTTTCAGGATTTGCTTCTTTGCCATAGGCGGCAATCCATTCCAGTACCGGTCTATAGAATTCTGCTGAATCCTCAGGCAATGATCTTCCCGAAATTTCGAAAATCCCATTGTTCTTGTCGAGCATTATTTTCGGGGTGTCTTCGGTTCCTTCAAGATTTAAAATTTCCATGATCTATTTCAAGTTTAAAGTCTGTTATTGATTTAGTTTTCGCGGGGTACGTACACCTTCAAGCAGAAGAAGCAATAGTCATTTCCCATTTCCGGGAAATCATACTCCAACTTCGTCCCTGATTTTCTAGCCATATCTACAAACCCAAGACCCGCTCCACCTTTTTCGGAGATGGTGGTATTTTTAATGATGCTTTTATAAAGTTCTTTTAACCCTTCCTTGTCTAGGTTATTGATTTGTTCCAACTTTTCTTTTAGTCCGGCCACATTTTCTTTACGGATTGGGTTTCCTGACATGATGGTGTATTGCGTAGCTTGTCTACCAATAAGGAATATAGCAGCGTGGCTTGTAATCGCACCGTCTACTAATTCATCACTGTGTTTAACAATATTTTGCAATGCCTCAACCATCACATTGAATACCTTACGCTTGATGCTGGATTCTTCGCCTGAAGAATCAAGGTTGCGTTCAGCCATGGACAGGATTGATTTTGTGGTCTCTTGGGTAAAATCACCCTGGTACACAAGAATCAAATTCTCAGACATCATGGTGCGGTGCAGGTCATAGATGAAATTCATGAGCTATAGTTATTTGAAGTTAATTTAATGTGGTGCGCTAAGATATTAAGTTTTAAGAGGAATCTTACTCAAATGCCTCAAAATCAGTGTTTTTGTTAAAATTTTATTCCAATTAACAGCACGTCATCGGTCTGTTTCACATCGCCCCGCCAGTTTTCCCACTCCTGGTCAAACCTTTTCGCTGCTTCCGCCATCGATTTTGCGTGTACTTCATCAATTAACTCCCGGGTTCGCTTCGGTCCAAACTTCCGGTTTTCTGGGCCACCGAATTGATCGGGGAACCCATCCGAGCAGAAGTAAATGGAATCCCCTTTATTGAGTTTCAACTTGGTATTGGTAAAGTTAGTCTGGTTCTTGAAAATACCACCTCCAATCGGAAATTTATTACCCTTCACCTCTTCCATCACTCCTTTTTGCATGACATATAAAGGTCTGTGTGCTCCGGCATACTCAACCGCTCCGGTGGCTACATTGATCTTACACAAGGCGATGTCCATTCCATCTTTTGTAGTGGCATCTTCATCCTGACGCAAGGTGGTGGTTACCCCCTCATCCAGCAAATCAAGGATAATTCCAGGTTCGGTAATCTTGCGGCTTCTCACGATATCGTTCAACAAGAAATAGCCAATCAATGAAAGCAATGCTCCCGGCACGCCATGGCCGGTACAGTCTACAGCGGCAATAAAGATTTCATCCTTCATTTGGATGTACCATGGAAAGTCTCCACTGACCACATCCTTTGGCTTATATAATATAAAAGAATCGGGTAGTGCCTTGCTGATTACCCGGTTGTTTGGCAGGATGGCCGTTTGAATACGCTTGGCGTAATTGATACTTTCGGTAATCTTTTTGTTTTTCGTTTGAATCTCTAGCTCGATCGCTTTCCTTTCGGTGATGTCGTGAGAAACTACCAGTACTGATTCTAGATTTTCGGATTCATCAAATTCAGGAATCGCGTTTACCTGCATGACACGTTCGCCCATTTCGGATGGGAAGATCATTTCTGCACCTACCTTCTCGTTGGTAGCATTCACCTCTTCTACAATTTTCAACCATCCTTCCAGTATGTTGGTGTCCAGTTCGGTTTCCCGGATGTTCTTATTTAGGAATGCTGAAATATTTTTCCCCGTATACTGTTGGATAACCGGGTTGATGTAGGAGATCGAATCGTTTTCCAGGCGTGTGATCAAATCCAACGAATTTTCAGAAAGTGCCTGCATTTTACTGCGCATCCGTTGCTCTTGTTCCGCGCGTCTCTTCTCTGTAATGTCGCGCGAGTTGAGAATGAAACCGTGAATTGCAGGGTTCGCCAACATATTTGTCCCTGTTGACTCCAGCCAGATAAAGTTTCCTTCTTTGGTTTTGTATTCGTACTGCACCGTTACCTTCTCATCGGGACTCTGCAACATTTTTGCGAAAACTTCATTGAAGAGCGTTTGATATTCTGGATGCACTTTATCAATATCGCTTTTGCCGATCATTTCTTTTTGACCGTATCCTAAAATCGTTTCAACAGAAGGGGAGATGTAGCGGATGCTGTGGTCTTCTTCATAAATGGTGATAACCTCCGAAGCATTTTCAAGCAAAAGCTGCATCCGCTTTTGCGTACGGTTTACTTCTTCAATTTTTTCTTCCAGTTGAATATTGGAACGTGTGAGCTCTTCCTGCGTGGCCTGCATTTCTTCTGCATTCTGCCGTAAAACTTCTTGTTTTTCCTGAAGTTCGTTACTCATTTGCTGAGACTCTTCAAGGTGCTTGCGTGTACGCTCGTTTACTTTGATGTTAAAGATTGTTCGGGCTAGGATCAAACTTAATTCCTGCACAAATTTTACTTGTGAAGAATCAAATTTTTTGAACCCGGCAAATTCCAATACACCATATACTTCTTCGTTGGTGATCAATGGCACTACTAGAATACAGGTAGGGCGCTGATCACCCAGGATCCCGGAAGTGATGCTAACATATTCTTCCGGGATTTCTGTGCGTAGGATGGCGTCTTTTTCAGCGTATGCCTGGCCTACCAATCCTTCCGCAAAACGAAATTCTTTCTTTAGGTATTTTTTTCTTCCGTACGCAAAACTCGAACGCATCTCAATAACAATGTCGTCTTCATTTTCGTCATTGACCACATAGAAAGCACCTTGAATGGCCCCGATTTTTTCAAGAATGAATTTAATCACATCCATCCCCAGTGCATCGATGGAATCATGTAAACGAAGGATCTCACTGATCTCAGCAACCCCACGCACAATCCAGTTTCGTTCGCTGTCGCGTTTTTCGTTTTCGATGAGATTGGTCCGCATGTTCAACAAAGACATACCTAAAATGTCATTGTCACTGGCGGGTTTGAATTGGGTATCCAGTTCACCTTCACCAATGCGTCTTGCAAATTCAGCATTTGTTTTCAGGGTGTCGACCAACTCATCCACCTTTTCACCCATTTGCCCAAATTCGTCTTTGCTATGTTTTTCAGATTTTTCAGGAAGAATACCTTGTGCGATTAGCCCCACCGTATTGCGCATCGAATTGAGCGGCCCTACAATCGACCTCGTGATGATCATGGACAATAAAATGGTAAGGGCCAGCAGGCACAGGCTTACATATACAAATGTTGTAAGCAATGAGCGGGCATCGCCATTGGCTTCGTCAACATCCATGGAAGCAACTACTACCCAATTTGTTTCGGGGATGATCCGTGTAACTTGAATAGTTTCATTTCCTGAGTAATCTATTCCGGTTTGTTTTTGTGGGCCTTCTTCAAGGGTTTCTTCAATAACAGACACAGCGTTACTTCCTGGAATGAAATCAATATTTTTATGCTCTTTGCGCAGTGGACTGATCAATACGATTTTCTTCGTGGCTGGATCTTGACGTGCAAGTACCACCTCGCCTGTTTTGCCAAGTCCTTGATATTTTTTTAGGATAACAAAGGCCCTATCAAGGTTGATTTTAATGATGAGCAATTGCTGGCCGTCCGGTGTATTTAGCGGAGCTGCTGCGTACGAAAAATATGTGTTTGTTTCTGGGTCTTTTATAACATCACTAAAGTGAAGTTTCAAAAGGCCGTTGCCAAACGTGGTTCCATCAGGGTCTGAAAAATTACCTGAATTTTTATAGGCATCCGTACTCGCTATAATTCCTCCGCTAGGAGAGGTAATGTAAATTTGTTCGAAGCCGAAAAGTGTTTTTTGCTGCTCTAAAAAATCACCACTATTATTTCCTGTTGCGGGTGCATCGAAATTCATTTCATCCTCTCCGGCATCATCACCCATCGGGCTGTCTTCTTCAGGGGCTGTTTCAAACGAATCGAAATCACTTTCTTCTGTCGGATCAGTAGCAGACTCTTCATCTGGAGTTGATGAGTCTATTTCGGTATCTGGAAATGCTGGAGTAGCTTGTGATCCTTGAATGGCGTCTGCATTTTGTATCAATGCTACCGCTGCATGGATGCGATTGAAGTAAGCGCTAAAATATTCTGCACGTGCATCTGCCACTACACTTAAAGTAGTATGGGCTTTTTCCTGGTTGTTGAGGAGGTTGTAGTTGTAAGTGAAAAAACTTATCGCTGCAACTGCCACCAAGGCAATTAAGAAAATGATAACCGTAATCTTTGATCGTATATTTAATTTATTCAACATAAGCGTTGGGCGCTAAGGTTAATTTAAATTTCCTGAAAGTTTATCGGCTATCAATTGACCAGCCTTTTCTACAAAATCCCGTTCTTCTTTGCTAAAGTTTTTAAAGGAAGCAAGTTCAATGACACCCACTATATCCTCTCCATGAATTAATGGCACGATGGAAAGGAAACGTGGCGAAGCACTGCCCAATCCCGAAACTATTTTGATATATCCTTCGGGGATATCATCGATGTACATCGTTTTTTTCATGGATGCACTTTGTCCCACCAGTCCTTCTCCAAAATTGAAAGTTGTAGCATTGTTTTCATCCATGGGCAATGCATAGCTGCCCATCATTTCGACCACGCGCTTGCCATCCACTTCTTTCTTTATATACAGTGCCCCCTGACCTGCTTCTACTTTTTTGCAGATTTCCAACAAGGCGTTTTGTGATATTTCTTTTTCTTTCGATAATCTTTTTAGGGTAGCGGTGATTTCCTCAACACCAATTGCATTTTTTTGCTCCCGTGTTTTCTCATTTGCAGATTTGTCTTCTGCCTTTTTCTCAACAAACACGACTACTTCTTTTTTGGAATTCAATACCAGGAAATAGGCAGTTATTCCAATCCCGAACACGGCTATTACCAGGATGTAAATCTTTGCCCAAATACTACTGAAATCCCCGGTAAGCCCCAGTGAGGTTGGCAATGTATACAGCGTGAAGAGCAACCAGACGAGTCCAATTGCAAAAAAGGCCGCCAGTACCATACTTTGTTTAAGCCGATCTCTTAATAGTTCCTTCATTTGTATTGCTTATCAAGTTCTTTTAAAAATTCAACAATCTGGTCGATGGTGAGCACATGATCAATATTTGTTACGGCCAGTGCGGCTTTGGGCATGGTTTCAATCATGCATTCTGCCGGATCCTGTACAATCGTTCTGCCGCCCCAATCGGCAATGCTTTTCATTCCCAATGCCCCATCCCGGTTGGCACCGGATAACAAGATACCGATCAATTTGTTCTTATAGTTATAAGCACACGTGCTCAATGTAATATCGATTGCCGGGCGAGAATTATTCACCATTTCTTCTGTGGAAAGCGAAAAGTAATTCCCCAATTCCACCGAGAGGTGATAATTCGAGGGTGCCAGGTAGACACCGCCTTTTTTGATTGGTTCTTTATCGTCCGGTTCAGTTACTTTCACAACACTTTTTATTGATAGCGCTTCAACAAATCCATGGCGCACATGTTTGAGCCTGTGCAAACTCATAATGATCGGCAAGGTAAATCCTTGTGGTAGCTGGGAGAGAATTTTCACTACTCCCTGAAAGCTTCCAGCGGACCCTCCTATAACAACGGCCTTATAGCTGTTATTTAAGTTGAATTTATTCATTGGGTCTGCTGCCTATTCCTTTATTTTCTTATAAACTTTTTCCTCATTGTTGGCCACGATAAAGCGGTTGGCATAATCACACCAAATGAGCGATTCTTTCGATCCAATGGCCAGGTATCCATATTTGAATAAACTCGCATGGAATTTCTTCAACACCTCATTTTGAAGTGTTTGGTTAAAGTAGATCATTACATTTCGGCACAAGATCAAATCAAACTTGTTGAAGACATCGCCCAACACCAGATCGTGTTTCCGGAAACTTACGTTGCTCAAAAGGTTTTTGTCGAAAACGGCATTGCCATTTTCTTCTTTGAAATAATCTTTTAATTGGCCTGTACCCTGATAGCGGATATAGTTCTTTTCGTTGAGATCAATATTTTTGATAGGATAACTACCGGATTTGGCGCGCTCAAGGATATTCACATCCAGATCAGTGGCGATTACCGTCACATCCTGGTGGATTCCCATCTCTTTTAAGAGGATCGCCATGGAGAGTACTTCTTCGCCACTGGAACAGCCGGCATGCCAAATCTTGAATTGCTTATGGTTTAGCAGAATGGCAGGGATGATTTCTTCGCGCATAACCCGCCAAAAGCTTGGGTCGCGGAACATTTCGGTTACGTTCACGGTCAATTCGTCCAAAAACTCATTAATAAAGGAGGGGTTTTCCTCCAATTTTTTGATGAGTCCGTCAACTGTCATCTTTTTGAGCTCAATAATGCGGAGAACCCTTCTTTTAAAAGAAGACATTGCATAATTCCTGAAGTCGTATCGATACTTCTGGTATATGAGTTCTGAAATCCGCTTGAGGTCGGCAATGTCAATATCTTGCATCCCTTAGGTTCTTTTTTATTCAAAAATACTATGCCGGCATAGCACGGGCTACCTTTTTCTTGTGCAAAAAGTACACATGTGAAATATAACCTGTATGACCTCTCCTTTCCAATAAGGGAGAGGTTGCCAGTAGCTACTAATTACCTGAAAAAAAGGGGTTTAAAAAACTTTGGTTTGAAAAAAGAACCCTTTTAAACCGATTATTTTGAAATTCCTCTTTTGCGCAATTCTTCCTGTGTGATTCGTAATCCCTCTACTTGTAGTTGGAGGGTTCTTTCCATTTCGATTGCCGTGGCCCATTCATCACCTTGAGCACCTTTATTTGTAAGCGCTTCTTCAAGTTGCTTGATTTTACTTACATGGGAAGCTTCAATCTCCTCCATTTCTTTGGTAAGCTGTTGAACTAATTCAGGATTGCCTTTATTTTCCTCCAATTCCCTAATCTTTTCCAGATAGGAATTTTCCTTTCGCGCCATTTCTTCCTGTGTGGCCTGCAATTCTTCCATATTCTGGCGCATCTCCTCTTCCTGCGAACGCATCGCCTCGGTGGTCATTTTGAATTCTTCCAGCAACTTGGCATTCTTTTCAGCGGCTTTCACTGTGGAAAGCGTAGCGGCTATCGATTCCCCCAGCTTTTCTACAAAGGCAATTTCATGTGGCAAATACAGGTTTAAACTTGCCAGTTCCACCATTCCGTATACCTCCTTGTCAATTTTTAAAGGAACCAACAGTACATTGCTTGGCTTTGCGTCCCCCAGCCCGGAGGTGATTTTAATATAATCATCCGGCACCCGGGTAAGGTGGGTGGTTTCTTTTTCCAGAAAGGTTTGTCCCAACAGGCCTTCGCCTAGTTTTACCTTACGGGATTCAAATTTCTTATGGTCGAAAGCGAAAAGTGAAATTAGCTCTAAATAACGATCGGCAGGGTTTTCATCATTCAATAAATAAATTCCGCCCTGGTTGGATTTTGTATACTGGACGAGTGCCCCGATGACTTTGTCGCCAAGGGTTTGGATGTCTTGTGAAGACCTTAAAATATCAGCGAAATTGGCCAACCCTTCATTTGCCCACTTCCGTTTTTCATCATTTTCATTGATGGTGCGCAGTTTTGATTGCATGGAGACCAACGAGTCGGCTAGTTTGTTCTTGCCTGCAGCGTAATTGCTGTCGAGCTCCTGATAGTTTAAACTTAAATCACCATCACCAATGCGCTCAATAAACTCGGAGGCATCTTTCAGCTCTTCGATCACCTCGTTTACTTGCTTTGCAACCAGGCCTACTTCATTTGGTTTCAAATCAAAGGTGTGGATATGGTTTTTTGTATTTTGTTCGATAAGTTTAAGTGGGGAGAATAATTGCTTTTGAATCCAATAGAATCCCAATAGAATAAGAATCGCATCGATTAAGAACGTGCCCAAAAGAAGTGCCGATAGCCAGCTATTGGCGCGGTCACGCTCGGTATACAAGTCGCGGATTAGTTTATCATAGGAAGTCGAAACATTTTTCCATTGGCCGTTGACAATCATTCTGGCCTTCTCAAAATTTTGGTTCACTTTTAACTCGGTGATGGTTTCAGCAATGCCCGTTGAGTCATCTACCATCAAGGTTTCCCGGATGGTTTCTTTTTCTTCCGATAAAAGAACAATTGCACTATTCTTAACCTCTTGCCATTGGCTTTTCAATACTTTAAAACTGACCATCGGAATGGGATCCAGTGGATCAATCAGTTGGCTTTGGTCATTCACCTTTCCTCCGTTTTCAAATACAGCATGCATTTGTTCCAACGTTTGGATATCACTAATGACACCAGAAGAAAGTGCGGTGTTTCCATTCAAAACCTGTTGCATTTGTAAGGCGATATCATTGCTGTGGGTTTGCGCCTTTCTAGCAAAATCAATCACGTTTGCCATGCGATCCCTTCTTTCAATTTCATGTTGGATGAAAAAGAATTGACAGAGCAATACCACCAGAAAAAACAACAATAACGAGAGCGACTGGAATTTTAGCGGTTTATTCAGAAAGAACTTCATGGCCTAAAAATAGAAAATTACTTCTTTCCGTCCTGATGTAAGTTATCCTTTGTGAAGCCAAAGGGCAATAGTGATGCTGCAGTGGCTGTTTTGATCCAGTTATCAGGGGCTGCCAGCATCACAACTTCAATGGGTGAGTCCTGGCGCATTTCAAATTCTTGCATTACTTGTCTGCACGCACCACAAGAGGTGGCAGGCACCAATTCTTTGTGATTCTTTTTATGCGCAATTATCGCCATTTTAATGATTTTTTTTCCGGGATGTTCAACCCCCGCAGTGTAGAGCGCAACGCGTTCTGCACACATACAAAGTGGGTACGAAGCATTCTCCTGATTGGCGCCAATAATCACGGTTCCATCTTCCAGGATCAATGCGGCACCTACAAAAAATTTCGAATAGGGTGCATATGCATGCATCGATGCTTCTTTGGCTTTGTGCACGAGGTATTTGGACTCCGCATCAAGCTCTTCAATTGTTGCGAAAGTTTTTACTGAATCCATTCTTTATCCTATATAAGTAATGAAAGATAATAAAGGTACCACAGGTTAAAAAGTATTACTGAAGAATTCATTTACTTTGGACTTCACGAGAATATAAAAATGAACAAATCGATTTTAGTATTGGGCGCAGGCCGATCATCCTCATCTTTGATTCAGTATTTGCTGGATACGTGTGGTGAGCAACAGTGGGAACTCATCATTGGGGACAACCAACCGGAAAATGCACACGAAAAAATTGGCGGTCACAAATGTGGCAAAGCACTTTTTTTTGATATCAATAATGAAAGCCAAAGTGCTGAAGTCATTCGCCATGCGGATTTGGTGATTTCATTGTTGCCGCCACACTTTCATCCAATCGTGGCACGGCATTGCCTTCGGGAAGGCAAACATTTGGTCACGGCCAGTTATGTTTCAGATGAGATGCGCGGTATGCATAAAGAAGCACTTGAAAAAAATCTGATATTTTTAAATGAATGTGGACTTGATCCGGGCATCGATCACATGAGTGCCATGCAGGTGATGGACCGCATTCGCAAAGAAGGCGGTGCTATCCATTCTTTTGAATCTTTTACCGGAGGGCTGATTGCCCCACAAACCGATCCCGAAAATCCGTGGCGTTATAAGTTTACGTGGAACCCGCACAACGTGGTGACTGCCGGACAAAGCACTGCAAAGTTTTTGCAAGAAGGTGAATACAAATACATACCGTACCACCAATTGTTTACCCGAACAACCTTCGTACACGTTCCTGGATATGGGGATTTCGAAGGGTATGCCAATCGCGACTCGTTAAAATATTTGGAAGACTATAAGTTGAATGGGATCAAGACGATGTTGCGCGGAACGTTACGCAACGATGGGTTCTGCGCTGCATGGTATGCGTTTGTGTATTTGGGATGTTGTGACGACACGTATAAAATGGAAGGTGTTTCAAACATGACCCACCGCGATTTTTTCGGTGCGTTTGTTAATTATGATCCGGACCGTACGTTGGAAGAGCGGATTGCAAAAAGGTGTTCACTTGCGATCGATGGTGTTGAAATTCAAAAATTAAAATGGATGGGGATGTTTGATTATGAACCGGTTGGTTTGGAAGGAGGAACCCCTGCGCAAATTCTGGTACACATACTGAACAAAAAGTGGAAGCTGGCACCGCACGACAAAGACATGATTGTGATGTGGCATCGTTTTAAGTTTGTACAGAACAATGAGCAAAAAGAAATCCAGGCATCGTTGGTGGTGGAAGGGGAAGATGCAGTTCATACGGCCATGGCAAAAACTGTAGGGCTTCCGTTGGCGATTGCCTCGAAACTTATTTTGCGAAATAAAATCAAGAAGCGTGGTGTTGTTATTCCGGTGGATGCAGAGATTTACGAGCCGGTGTTGGCGGAGTTGAAAATGCTTGGGATTGAGTTGGTGGAGAGGGAGATGTGATTTTGTAATACTATTACTCTACGGGATTTCAATCGCGAAGCCAGATGAGGTGGATTTTAAATCCACATGATCCGCGTTCGCCATTTCAAATGTCGAACAGTTGATAACCAAATGAAGATCTGCATTCGATCCCGATAACTCGGGAGAAATGTAGAATAGAATGATAGTTAAGGGTTAATAAAAAATGAGGGAACAGCAAAAAATTTCCATCCGCTTTTTTGATGACCGCGAAGTGCGTGCTTTGTGGGACGAGCAACACGCCAAGTGGTGGTTTTCGGTATTGGATATCATAGCGGTCCTTACTGACCAGGACGACTATGCAAAAGCCCGTAATTATTGGAAATACCTCAAAGCCAAGCTAAAGAAGGAGAATCACCAAGTGGTTAGTGCTACTACCCAGTTGAAGCTGCTCGCTCCTGATGGTAAAAGACGCCTAGCAGATATGCTTGATTACGAAGGGATTATTGCCTTGGGCAAAACATTCCCGGGAACAAAAGCCAACCGATTTATTGAATGGTTTACCTATAGCGATGAGTCCATTGACGGCAAAAGCAAAACAAAGGCTTATGCGCTGTTTGAAAGTTCATTTATCGCCAACATAGAAGTTGGGACCACCAATGGCCTGCAACAAATACACGCCTATCTGTTTGGTGGCTTGTATGATTTTGCGGGGCAAATAAGACAGAAAAATATTTCGAAGGGTGGTTTTCAATTTGCTGTAGCCCGCTTTCTGAAGGATACCTTAACGCGAATAGACCAAATGCCTGAAAACACCTTGGATGAAATAGTTGAAAAATATGTGGAGATGAACATTGCCCATCCCTCTATGGAAGGCAATGGCAGGAGCACCCGTATATGGCTGGATTTGATGTTGAAAAAGCGCCTGAAGAAATGCGTGGATTGGAGTAAAATTGGTAAAAGTGATTACATGAGTGCGATGGTTAAAAGCACAGTAGATATTAGCCGTCTAAAAGGATTACTGAAAAAGGCCCTCACCAATCAAATCGATAGTCGTGAAATGTATATGAAAGGAATAGACTATTCTTATTATTATGAAGAAAATTGAAAAATGAAGGGAGAGTGTTTGGATATTTTTCTGATTCCTTATAATAATTAATAATCTATAGTATCGAATTACTACCCTTACTCTCCTCATACGCAGCATCAATCAACAACTTGCCACTGCTAGCAGCCATCACAGCCAGTTGATCACAACGTTCATTTTCAGCATGCCCGGCATGGCCTTTTACCCAGTGAAATTTAGGTTTGTATTTTCGGTACAATGGAATAAACCTTTTCCATAGATCAGGGTTGGCTTTTTTTGCAAACCCTTTTTTCTCCCAGCCCCAAACCCAACCTTTTTCAACGGAATCAACAACATATTTTGAATCTGAAATAATCGTGACCGGATGTCCTTCTGTTTTTATTGCTTCAAGTCCTGCTATTACGGCCAACAGTTCCATGCGGTTATTGGTGGTGAGCCTAAACCCCTGACTTAACTCTTTTTCGTGTTTTCCAAATTTCAGGATCGTGCCGTAGCCACCGGGTCCCGGGTTTCCCTGGGCAGCACCATCTGTATAGATTCGAATCATGGAAAAGAAATATTAGTCTTCACAATTTTAACGGCAATCGCTAATAGAATTACACCGAACACTCTGCGCAAAACAGAGAAGCCCGATTTGCCAATTTTCTTTTCCAACCACGGACTAATGCGCAACACAAAATAAACGAACACGAGGTTTACCAATATCCCTACTAAAATATTCATTTCGGTATAGACCGCACGCAAGGATAGGATGGTTGTTAATGTTCCGGCACCAGCAATCAGCGGAAATGCCAACGGTACAACTGATCCGCTTCCTTTTGCTTCGGGATCGTCTTTAATGAGGGTAATGCCTAAGATCATTTCGATGGCCACAATAAAAATAACAATAGCACCTGCAATCGCGAAAGAGGCAACATCCAAACCAAAGAGTTGTAAAATGGATTGCCCAAGAAAAAGAAAGGCAATCATCAACACGGCAGAAATCAGCGTAGCTTTCTCCGCATAAATCCTTCCTTCCCTTTTTCTGATGAGGATTACAAAGGGAATAGATCCCAGAATATCAATGACCGCGAAGAGAATGAGGGTGACTGAGAATATTTCTTTGGCGTTCAACTCCATGGTTTTAATTTTTTTTTTGCAAATCTAAAACAAAAAAGCCGGACTAAAATGCCCGGCTTTTAATGTTTAAGGTTACTTAATCCTAGATGTTAAGCTTGTGCCATTGGGTTGTTAATTTCGATTTCCTGAAAAACAACTTCTCCCGTTTCCACATTATACATTGCACCAACAATACCAACTTCTCCATTTTCAAGCATTTCATTTAAGGTTGGGCTATTGGTTTTAATATTGGCAATGGCCTGGTGTACATTTTCTTCCGCTACATGCTGCGCGAAATCTTCACCGCCATCACCTTCGCGTTGCCGCACAACTTCAACAGCAGGTTTTATTTTAGCCAGCATCCCGGTCAGGTTTCCTAATTCAACATTTTTAATCGCACCTGAAACTGCTCCGCACTTGCTATGGCCTAATACTACGATCAGTTTTGATCCCGCAACTTTGCAAGCAAATTCCATACTTCCCAGAATGTCTTCATTCACAAAATTTCCGGCTATACGCACACTGAAAATATCCCCCAGTCCCTGGTCGAAAACCAACTCAGCGGAAACGCGGGAATCAATACAACTAAGGACAACCGCAAAAGGAAATTGTCCATCTTTTGTTTCATTCACTTGTTGTAATAAATTTCTGTTGGCCTTAAGATTTTGAACAAACCTTCCGTTACCTTCTTGTAAATACGTAAGCGCTTTTTCTGGCGTCATCGTAGCTTGGGATTCTTCTGTATGTGTTCTCATGATTTTAAAATAATATTTCTTCTTTTTTTACTTTCGTTTTAAATTCAACATTGATATTTTTTTGTGCGGAGGTATCCTTGAAATTTTCAATGATTTCCATTACATCATAGTCGATGGATTGTGATTGTGTTGCATCAATTGTTACAGTTGCCCCACTTGGAATGCGTTTCAACTCTTTTAAGATAGCCCCTTTGTTCAGGAAGGTCACTTCCTCCGCCAACGTCATCTTGATTTTGGTATGTCCTTCGGTATCCTCTTTGTGAAGGAAATGGGAGTTGCGATAGCTGTTTCGAATGATGATAAAAAAAGCAACGATAAGCCCAAAGCCTATACCCGTTAGCAAGTCGGTCAATACGATTCCAATGATAGTGATCATAAATGGAATAAACTGCGCCCATCCAAGTTTATAAATCTCTATGAACATGGAAGGTTTTGCTAGTTTATATCCTACCAGGATGAGGATACTGGCCAAGACCGCGAGCGGTATGAGGTTGAGGATGTTTGGAATTATCCACACACACAACAACAACAGAAAACCGTGTAGGATAGCTGAAAGTTTTGTTTTGCCACCGGATTGAATGTTTGCCGAACTCCTAACGATTACCTGGGTTACGGGAAGCCCTCCGATCAACCCGGAAGTCATGTTCCCAATGCCTTGGGCAATTAACTCGCGGTTTGTAGGGGTCACATTTTTCGCAGGGTCGAGTTTATCCGTTGCTTCTACACACAGTAATGTTTCAAGACTGGCCACAACAGCAATCGTGAAAGCAACAATGTACACCTCTTGATTTAACAGTTGCGAAAAATCAGGCATCGAAAACTGCCCAATAAATGATGGGATATCATCCGATACAGGAACTGTAACCAAATGGACAGGGTCAAGAGCCAATTCAGGAAAGTATTGATGAGCCAGCATTTGAAAGAAAATCCCAAATGCCACGACCACCAAAGGCCCCTGGAGGATCGTAAAAATTTTGTGTTTCTTTGTTAGGTATACATCCCATAGAATCAGCAGCCCCATTGAGATTGCTGCTACTACCACTGCCCCTGGGGTAATCGCATCCGTCATCGCAATTAATTCAGTAAAAGTATTCTCTCCATCTGCTTGTGTAAAGTTGAGGTCACCTTCATAATCATGGTCATATCCAAAAGCATGTGGAATTTGTTTGAGGATAATGATAATCCCGATGGCGGTAAGCATTCCTTTGATTACCGATGATGGGAAATAATACCCAATCACACCCGCCCGTGCAACGCCCAATATAATTTGAAACACTCCGGCAATGACCACCGCTAATAAAAAGGTCTCGAAACTATTTAGCGTTTGAATGGCAGACAAAACAATGACTGTGAGTCCCGCAGCCGGCCCACTAACCCCAAGAGTGGATCCGCTAATGGCGCCAACCACAATTCCTCCTACTATTCCTGCAATAATTCCTGAAAATAAGGGCGCCCCGCTGGCAAGGGCAATGCCCAGGCACAATGGAAGCGCAACAAAGAATACGATCAAGCTTGCAGGCGCATCGGTTTTAATGTTTTTAAAAATGGATGATTCCTTTATCATTGTTATGAAATGAAAATGTTAATTGAAAATAGTTGTGGAACCGGGCTTTTGCGAAGCACGGCAATGGGGGTTGTTGTTGTTAGGCGTAAAAGAGAGCCTCTGGAGGTTGTTGGACTTGGGGTAGATGCGGTTTGGCTGCCAACTTTGCGTCAAGGATGGTCCATGCCACTTTAGCCCGGATGGTGTTTCCTTTTATAAAAAGACGGTGTTGTTGCCATTTTTTAGAATCATTATCCTCCTTTGAATCTTCCTTTTCGCTTTCTTCGGGGAAATCCTCAAGGGGTTCAATAGGTAGTGAATCGTCTGTAGCGTCAACCGGTACGAGCATAACAACGCCTTCTTCCAAAAGTGTTTCTTTCGGAATGTAAAGCTGGGAAAGTAGAATCCCGGAAGCGATTATGAGAAAAAATGCCTTTTTCACCACACAAAGATAACCATGTAGCCTCGTAAAGCAAAGGAGGCCGTTGTTCACCAAGCGAGGAAACGGCATTGTTATGGTTTTGGTTTCAGCAAAAAGTCGATCGCCATTGCATATCCTTCCAAACCAAATCCTGAAATAAGGCCAATGCATTTAGAGGTAATCAGGCTTTTGTGCCTAAATTCTTCCCGGGCATAGATGTTGGAAATATGGACCTCAACAACTTTCGTCTTAATCGCGCCAATGGCATCATGAATGGCCACTGAGGTATGGGTGTAAGCACCCGCATTCAGGATAATGCCCTGAAATGTAAAACCCACTTCATGGATTTTATTGATCAACTCCCCTTCAATGTTGGATTGGTAGTAGTGCAATTCCGTGGAAGGAAAATGTGATTGAAGTTCTTCAAAGTAATTTTCGAAATCGCGACTTCCATAGATACCTTCTTCGCGAACTCCCAGTAAATTTAGGTTTGGGCCGTTGATAATTATTATTTTCATTCCCTCAGGTTAATCTTTTGACTGCGATAAAGATAATGGTTTCTTTGCTTTATGGCAGCGGGCAACTGGGATATTCACATCAAGCAGTTTGGAAACTATTTAAAGTTGGAGCGATCGCTGTCACCCAACTCCATTGCAGCGTATTTGTCTGACGTTGAAAAACTTACACAATACCTGGAGGTTTCGAAAAATGCTGCATCGCCTTTATTGTTAACTGCAAAACATATTCAGGGATTTCTCCAATATATTAATGAGTTAGGTATAAGTGCCCACAGCCAGGCGCGGATGTTATCCGGAATAAAAGCATTTTATAAATACCTGGTGTATGAAGAGCTTGTAGAGAAAGATCCTACTGAATTAATTGAAGGCCCGAAGCTCGGACGCAAACTTCCTGATACGTTGAGTTTTATGGAAATCGAGCAGTTGTTCGAAGCGATCGATTTGTCGAAGCCGGAAGGTGGAAGGAACAGGGCCATGTTGGAAGTATTATACAGTTCAGGCTTGCGTGTTTCCGAATTGGTGGAGTTAAAAATCAACAACGTACATTTTGATGTAGGTTTTTTGCGCGTTGTTGGAAAAGGAAATAAAGAACGATTGGTTCCTGTGGGTACCGATGCGTTGAAATTTTTAAAAATTTATTTACAGGAAATACGGGTACACATTCCGATTAAGAAAGGTTTTGAAGGATTTGTTTTTCTAAACCGAAATGGAAGAAAGCTTTCCCGCGTGATGGTGTTTATGATTATCAAAGATTTGGCAGTACGCATGGGGTTGAACAAAACAATCAGTCCGCATACATTTCGGCATTCGTTTGCCACGCATTTAATTGAAGGTGGTGCTGACTTACGTGCCGTTCAGGAAATGCTGGGCCACGAGTCGATCACGACTACTGAAATTTACACGCACCTTGATCGTGATTATTTAAAACAAGTGATTCGGGATTTTCATCCGCGGAGTTAAAAGTGATCAGGATTTTCAAATTCTATTACCTTTGAAAAAAATAGTACAAATGCAAAAGCTACCATTCCTATTACTTCTTCTGTTCATAGCCACTGTAGGCTTTTCCCAAAAAGTAGATGTCAAGTATGACAAAAAACTGGATTTTTCACTTTACAAAACTTTTTCAGTGGGGGAAGGGGAAATCTTTACTCCGGAAGGGGAGCGCAAATTCAAGGAGGAGGAACTGAAAAGCTGGATTCGTGAAGCCCTGGTCCAGGAATTAAAAGCAAAAGGATTGACCCCTGTAGATACGAATGCAGATTTGCATATTGATTTTGTAGCAGGAGCATTGCAACAAACTCAATTTGAAGATTGGGGCCCGATGGGATATTCACAATCCCCGGATCCGATGGGACAAGGATCCAGTCGCACGTGGTCGGCTGAGTATAGTCAGGGAAGCATGTTTTTGGATTTCATTGACACCAAGGTTAACAAAGTTGTGTGGAACGCTACGGCAACGGTTAATCTGACAGAAGAACAAAATATTGATCGCTTGATTAATGAAATAGTAGCGAAGTCACTCCGGAAGTTTCCTGTTAAATCAAAAAAGAAAAAATAAGTGTATCGCCTCATCCGACCGCTACTTTTTTCCATTGATCCGGAGCGGGTTCATCATCTGGTCTTTTCACTTTTAAAGTTCACCGCAAAAATTCCTTTTCTAAAAGGAATGTTAAAATCGGTGTATGGAATTAGTGATCCGCGATTAGAAAGAAAATTATTAGGCCTTACTTTTAAGAACCCGGTAGGGCTGGCTGCTGGTTTCGATAAGGATGCCAAACTCATTGATGAGTTGGCCTGTTTTGGTTTTGGTTTTATTGAGATTGGTACGCTGACACCCAAACCACAACCCGGAAATGACAAGCCCCGGTTATTCCGTTTGCCGGAAGATCATGCATTGATCAATCGTATGGGGTTTAACAATGGTGGTATTGATGCTGCTGCACTTCGGTTGATGAAGAAAAGATCAAATGTGATGGTGGGGGGCAACATAGGCAAAAACAAAATCACACCCAACGAAAGTGCTTTTGATGATTATGCGAAATGTGTGGAAGTGTTGCATCCGCATGTAGATTATTTTGTTGTGAATGTAAGTTCACCGAATACACCCGGTTTGCGTGAACTACAGGAAAAGGAACCGCTTACAAAATTATTGCAGTATGTTATTGATTTGAGCAAGTCAAAGCAAAAGTATAAGCCGGTGTTATTAAAGATTGCGCCCGATTTAACACCATCACAACTCGATGATATAATTGAGGTTTTAAAAATCACCAAAACAGATGGTGTTATTGCCACCAATACGACTATCTCAAGAGCTGATCTTAAAACAAAAAAAGAATTTGTGGATACGATTGGTGCAGGTGGATTGAGTGGCAAACCTGTGAAAGATAAATCTAACGAAGTGCTTCGCTATTTACGTGAAAAACTAGGAAAGGAATATCCTATTATCGGGGTGGGAGGGATCATGACTCCCGAAGATGCAATTGAAAAATTGAATGCCGGAGCAGATTTGATCCAACTTTACACCGGGTTTATTTATGAAGGACCGGGTGTTGTGAAGAGCATTAATAAGGCAATTTTAAAAATGTAGTAAGCATGAATATGCGCTTATTATCGAAGTTTGGTTACCCATTTCTAACGCATCAGCGTAATAAATCCAGTTAAGGCTTGGAGATTGTCCGTAAATTCTAATTTATAATAATACGTTCCGGATGGAAGTTCACTGCCTTTGTTGCTGATGCCAGTGAACACACGATCGGTGTTGTTGTAATTCTGAATATCAAAAACCAGATCACCCCAACGGTTGAAGATGGTGACTTTATTTTGTGATGCGCCTTCCACCACATCAATGTATTTTACAAACATAAAATCGTTGATACCGTCCCCATCGGGCGAAAGCCCATTGAAAACCACAACACCGCCCACCACATCAATATCAAAAAATCCTTGTGAACAAGCCACCAACAGATCACATACTTCAACGGTTACCCGATCACTTCCCGTAAATGCATCGCCCTGGTAATTCACAATAAGATTATAGGCCGCATCAATACTGGCCTGATTGCCACGGGAGGTTTGATTGTCAATAACGCGTAGCGAATTAAAATTAAGGTTGTTGTCGGGATCGCTTATGAAGGGTGTGAGATCGGTCTGCAGTTGTCCTTCAATTTGTACAGAAAATGTTTGTGATGAAATTACCGGTGGAGCATTCATTCCTCCGGTTCCGGTACACGGTTGTCCGGTTGCGGTAACCACCACCGGATCCGAAGCCACGGATAAACAATTTGCATCGTTACCAACCACTACGGTATACGAGCCCGCAGATGCTACGGTAATGCCGGCAACAGTTTGCCCACTTGACCATTGATAGATGCTGAAGCCAAGTGGTGCGAGTAACCCTATCGTATTGGTACCACATAACGTAGTGCTGCCAAAAGTTTCAATAACCGGTTTGGCCGGTGTAGTGTTGGCGGTTACAGCAATGGCATCGGAGGGTACGCTGGTGCATCCATTCGCATCCGTAACGATGACCGAATAATTGCCCGATGCACTCACAACAATTTCGCGACTGGTCTGTCCGCTCGACCAAGCATACGTAAATCCTTCAGGCGCAGTAAGTGTTACGGTTGAGCCATCGCATAAACTGGTGGTGCCGCTGGGTGTCACCACGGGCTTGGCTGGTCGTGGAGTTACTGTTACCTGCGCTGCTGCGGATGGTATACTCGAACACGTTCCGTTACCAACGATAACTGTATAACTACCGGAAACGGTAACTAATATTTCACGGGTGGTTTCTCCGTTCGACCAGGTATAATTGGTAAAGTCCGTGGGAGCGCTTACTAAAATTGAATTGCCTTCGCAGATGGTTACGCTGCTAATATTCAATACAGGCTGATCAATGATGGTAACGCCAGCGTTAACGGTTGTGCGGTTGCTTTCACATAGTGTGGCTGGATCAAATACGCTTACGAAGTAGGGTGTATTGATAGAAAGTTCAGGTGTAGTAAAGGCGGCACCGGTAAATAAGATTACGGAGGTAGTAGCATCTTCATACCAGCGGTACACTTGCGTGCCAGTAGCACCTGCCGTTGCCGTTAAGGTTATGGTGCCCGCAGTACACCGACTTACATCAGGTGCCGTTGGCGGTGGTGGTGGTGTACAAGCCAATACGGTAAAGGGTTGTGTTTCCACTGTACTCCAAATGCCCTTAGCGTCTTGTACACGCAAACTCAATTGTTGCGGACCCGTGGGCAAACCTGTGGTGGCAATGGACAATGTCTCATTTACTTCCGGACCCGGTGTAACGCTTACTGCATTACCATTGCCTTCACCTGGATCAGTATCTTCGAAAAAATATTCTGCGGCTACAATATCAGCCACATCCGTGTTGGTGGGCGATACATAAAATCCCCGTGCTTCAAAAAGTCCCCATGTACCATCGTCACGTTTGGTGCGGATGGCCAGGGTATGAAAGCCGGGTGTGAGACTAGCCGGAATACTTGCCGTGAATGTAACAGTTCCTCCGGCCGCAATGGGTGTAATGGATTCGGCATTGCCAATACCCGGATCAGTATCAATGAAATATTCGGCTGCTATAATGTTGGGCACCTCGGTGGTGGACGAAGTGATGTAGAAACCTCTGCTTTCGAAAATCCCCCAACGACCATCGGCACCTTTGGTACGAATGGCTAAAAAGTGGAAGCCCGGACTAAGACTTGAGGTAGGAACAGGCACCGTGAAGTTGGTGGTGGCCCCCGAGGTTATCGGTATGTTTATGCCATTGCCTTGCCCGGGATCAGTATCAAAGAAATATTCAGCCGATACAATGTTCGGGACATCGGTGGTGGCAGCTGTAATGTAGAAGCCCCGCGCTTCGAATAAACTCCATACACCTCCGGTTTCTTTTACACGCATTCCGAGAAAGTGAAACCCTTGCGGCAATGAAGTTGTGGGGATGGTGCGGGTAAAGGTTACTTCGCCACCGGAAGGAATAGTTAGTGGTGTGGCATTGCCTTGCCCAGGATCGGTATTGAAAAAATATTCCGCAGCACTAATGTTTTGCGACCAACCATTAGTGCATAACAGCATGAACCATAAAATTGCTGCTGCAAAAATTAGTGTTGTATCCTTGCGGGGCCGTATAGTTTTCTCAAACCTCAATATCTTTCTACTTGCGTCTTATTACTTATGTCTTGCTACTCCCGTCTAGTTACTCTTCCGCGCATCCACTGTTACACTCAGGTTGGCACCCGGAGCTACGGTTGGTGTAGTAATGTTCATGCTGAAAATTCGTGGTATGCGACCGTTACGGCTGTTGT
>JBGTGG010000212.1:0-7462 GCA_041746855.1 Cyclobacteriaceae bacterium
TTGAATGTGATTGTGAAGGCTGACGTGGACGGTTCTGTTGAAGCACTTTCTGATTCGTTGTTAAAACTTTCAACACCGGAAGTACAAGTTGCGATTATCCACAGAGGTGTCGGTCAAATATCTGAATCAGATGTATTGCTGGCTTCAGCCTCCGATGCGATCATTCTTGGTTTTCAAGTTCGACCATCTACTTCAGCAAGAAACCTTGCAGAGAATGAAGAAATTGAAATCCGTTTGTACTCCATTATCTACGATGCTATCAACGAAGTAAAAGATGCCATGGAAGGTATGCTTGCACCGAAAGTTGAAGAAGTAATTGTAGGAAATGCAGAGGTACGTGAAGTATTCAAAATATCGAAGGTGGGAACCATTGCCGGATGTATGGTGACAGACGGTTCTATAAAACGTGCCAATGCCATGCGTTTGATTCGCGATGGTATTGTGGTGTATGCCGGTAAACTAAATACCCTGAAACGTTTCAAAGACGATGTTGCGGAAGTGAAATCTGGTTTCGATTGTGGTATCGGAATTGAAAACTTCAACGACATTAAAGAAGGCGATGTGATTGAAAGCTACGAGCAACGCGAAAGCAAGCGAACACTTTAATAAATTTAGATTTGGACATTTATGATTTACGATTTTTGAGAACCCTCAAAAATCGTAAATCCCAAAATCGTAAATTCCGGATTATTTAATTTTATCCAATTCGGTTTTTAGATAGTTGATGGATTCAATCGGATCAGGATCCACCTTGTTTTCAACCGCCAAAAAATAGGATACCCAATCAGTGAGGTGGATGAGGTAATAATACTGCTCCAGTAATGAAGCACCTTCCCCAATAATATCAATTACCGGGTTGGAAGCTTTTTCGAAAATATCCCGACAGATTTCCATTCGCTTTTCTACACGGGAATGATCGTGATCGGAGTAAAGGTAGATCACCTGCATCTTTGACAACAACTCTTCTGGAAATTTCCATCCTACCAATTCATTGTGGTTCATTTCCGGAAAGGTATTCACATGCGCCAGTTGCTTGGCGTTTTCATTAAGTTGCTGTTGAAAGCGAAGGGCCATGGCATGCAGGCGATCATCACAATAAATAACTGGTAGTTTACCCTTTAATTTTCGGGCAATCAATTCAGCTTCTGCCTGAATTCCTTTTTCACCACGATTCAAAAATTCAATAGCATTTTCAGTTTCTTTAATGAACGCGGCACCAATAAGGTTGGTATGGTAGAGTACATGCAACAATGCAACCATATTATACCCTAACATAGCCCGCGGGCTATCCGATCCTTCGGGCACCTGAAAATACAAGAGGTGATATTCCTTTGCCATGTCCAGCAATTTTCCGCCAGAGGAAACAATGATTATGTGGGCGCGTTTTAACAATGCTTTGTTCGTTGAAGCAATCGTCTCTTCGGTATTTCCGCTGTATGAGCAGGCAATGAACAAGGTGTGTGGACTAACAAATTGCGGGATGTTGTAGCTCTTACAAACCGTGATCGGGATTGGTACTTTGCCGTACGTTAGCGACTCCACCAGATTGGCGCCAATTCCGGAGCCTCCCATTCCACACATCACGATATTTCGAATATCACTACCCGGCCTGACCAAATCAAAGGACTCTCCAATTTTAAGAGCACTGGCAAGTTGGCGTGTAAAATCCTCAATGTATTTTTTAGTCATGGCAGGAATGGTAAATTCGTTTCAAAGGTATTTCTTATGACTGATAAAATCAAAACAGGAAATAAAGGTGAGGACATCGCAGCCAACTTCCTGATTGATAATGGATATGAAATTGTAAAACGTAACTATCGGTACAGGCACTCTGAAATTGATCTCATCGTAAAAAAAAATGGCTTCCTGATTTTTGTGGAGGTGAAGACCCGTAGCTCAACTGATTTTGGAGAACCCGAAGAGTTCGTGACCGATGGACAAGTTGCCAAGATTTTTGAAGGTGCCGATGAATACATTTATGATTCGGATTGGCATGGTCCCATTCGCTTTGATATTGTTTCGGTGTTGTTCGGTGAATCGGTAACGATCACACATTTTGAAGATGCGTTTCATTGAACGCTGACAAAGCTTTTTACTAAGCTTAAAAGCTTTGTCAGCGTTTAATCAACAAATTACTTCGGTTTGTATTTCGATTCCTTAAAAAGCAACTGCGCATCACTCATGTGCATGAGTTGGGGCAACGATACATCCGGATGGTCCTCCATATACTTGTTTACAATTTGCCAGCCCACCCATTGGCCAATTCGACCCGGACAATCCTCGCCTACTTCAATGGTTTTGGGACGGTCGCCAAGGAAATGTTGTTTGTCGATGTGATTAGTGGAAAACAAAATCTTGTCTTCAATAATGCGGTACCAAATCAGGTTTTCAAATTTCTTTGCTTCCGCTATTTCCTTATCGGTGTAATTCATTAAGATACTATCGGCAACACACGGGAGCATGTGCTTTGCAAAGTAATACGATTTGCCATACGCAACCATATCCGCGACAACCGTTTTATCAGTTGGGTTTGTAGCATTGTATGGGTCACTAATTCCAAAAAGCAAAAGACAAGAAGGAACAATATTTTCAGGAGTATACTGCCGCAACAAGTAATCATACATCTGCGGCCTGTACGTTGCACCGGGGCCGATGTAAAAATCAAGACCAATAATAATGAGTGAATCGCTTATAAATAAATCATTGTCCAGCCCGGAAATTACGGTCTGGATTTTTGGAGGATTAAAATCTGGATAGTAATATTTTAAATTTGTGAACGCTTCGTGAAATTGTGTTTGTAAAACAGAAGCATCACCAAAGGCTTGTTTTGTTTCCATCAACAACGAATCCATATGCGGATTGGTGAATTTTGAAAAAAGTGTGTTGATGAAAGCCGAATCATTGGGATATTCCGGTCGTCTGAAAAAATCATCGCGCACGGTTGGATAGGCAGAGAGCAAAGAAACCAATTCATCTTTTGTGTTGATGCCTACCAATTTTTCCTGCAGCTGTTCAATTTCAACAGTAAGATCAATTTTGGAAGTATCTGGAGCAGTAACGCATTCGCTGGATTTATCCCCGCAGGAAGAAAGAATAAGCATTAAACAAATAGAGGAAAGGGCAAGAAACTTCATAGTCTTCATAACAGCCACAAAGATTGTTTATTGTTGGAGAATACCCAATCGAAATTTTAACTTTAGCCGTTTAGCCGTCTGACCGCTTTGAGCGGTCTGACGGCTTGCTACTAAATTATGAGCGTTATGATGAAAGAGAACAAAGTATTTATTGCACGGAGCTTGGACGGATACATTGCCGGTAAAAAGGGTGAGATCGATTGGCTCGAGATGGTGCCCAATCCCGAAAAGTTGGATTTGGGATATGTAAAATTTATGGAAGGGATCGATGCATTGATTATGGGAAGATCAACCTTTGAAACGGTATGTGGTTTTGATGGAAAATGGTTTTACAATTGTCCTGTATTTGTATGGAGTACTACTTTGAAATCAATTCCTGAAAAATTCAGGGATAAAGCGGAGCTGGTGAGCGGAAGCATTCGCGAAATTTTAGAGACCGTTCACCAAAAAGGATATGGCAGACTTTATATTGATGGGGGAAAAACAATTCAAAGTTTTTTGAAAGAAGATTTAATTGATGAGATGATCATCACCACAATTCCCATTTTACTAGGCGAAGGAATCCCACTCTTTGGCGAACTAACCAAACGCTTGGAGTTTGAACATGTTGAGTCGCATGTTTTATTAAATCAACTTGTGCAGGATCACTATAAAAGAAAACGATAAACAAAAAAGTCTTCGAACCTTTATTCAACAGGTCGTTCTTTTTGTACTTCCTCTGGTAGTATTGGGTCAGCTTTATTTCCAAAAGTATTTCTGATATAGGTTAAGACATCAGCGATCTGCTTGTCCGACAAGAATGAATGAGGAGGCATTGCATTATTATACGTTTCACCCTTTATGACCATCGGTTCACTTAACCCGTTCAGTAAAATTTTGATCAGTGTACTTTTATCTCCCGTCACGATGTCGACACCATCCAGTGGCGGATTCATTCCCGGGGCACCTTTGCCATTGCTCATGTGACAGGCCACACAGTATTGGTCATATACTCTTTTTCCTGCCATCAATTCATTCGGAACGGGTTCAGGATTTTCCAGAACAAGTGGTTGATACAAAGTCGTAGCTAGTGGAGCGGGCATTTCATCTTTGTAATAGAGAATCCGCCAAATGCGGCCATGTTGCGAATCAGAAATGTACAACGATCCATCAGGACCTTCGGCAAGTCCAACGGGGCGGAAGAATGCATTTCCGGGATTTGTAATTTGGGGTTGTCCAATAAAGCCATCAGCAAAAACTTCATAATCACCGGAAGGCTTCCCATCTTTCATGGGTACAAACATGACTTTAAATCCCTGCTGCGCCTGCCCTAACCGGTTCCAGCTTCCATGAAAGGCAATGAAAGCACCATGCTTATATTTTTCTGGAAAGAGGTCGCCCTTGTAAATTAAGATATCATTCGGTGCCCAGTGGCCCGGGAATCCAACCAGCGGGTCCTTAACCGTTGCGCATCGTTCGGCTTTTGTACCGTCCCCATCATATTCGGGCGTCATTAATTTCTTACCCTGTATATGATCGTAGTAACAATACGGCCATCCCATATCATCACCTTCTTCAAGATCAAAGAATATTTCAGAAGGGAGTTCTGCATTTTGTTCTTCTGTATAAAATGCCGGCCAGTATCGGTGGAGGTCATCCCGACCATGCTGAACGGCATACAGTCTGTCAACCTCCGTATTCCAGGTTAATGCGATTGCATTTCGAATACCGGTTGCATAGCGGTGATCAAGATCTTGTTGTTGATTGAGGGTGTTGTCATCAAACTTCCAGATACCGGCACGTGTTTCCAATTCAACACATGGATCATCACCTTTTGAATTCGGTGAACGAAGTTCCTCTTCGCAACAATTGCTAAGGGATCCAATATTCACATACATGCCCCCCTTGTTATCGAACGTAAAAGGTTTCTCCATGTGGCCTCTGCCGTCAACGAGCGTTACGATTGTATCACGTGCATCAGCGGGAAGTAATTCACCTTCCATCATTTTAGAACGATAGACATGTGTTCTATCGGAATAGTACAGATAGCCGTTATGCAATTCGATCCCGGTACCGGTGATTTCACTATACCCTTTAATGATATCAGCACGGCCATCATGTGTTGTATCGCGCAAAGCGATGATGCCTTTACCTTCTCCATTCAGTCGTGAGAGATGCATATAAATATCTCCGTTGGTGTTGACGGCAATGTGCCGGCCGCGACCAATGGTATCTACTACGACTACCGCTCCAAATTTTTCAGGTAGTGTTATGCCTCCATTGTTTTGATCGGGGATTAGTAGAGTCTTTGTTTCGGAAGGAGTACACGCGCCAATTGCGATTATTGAAAAGTAGACGAAGAGAATGTTGATACGCATATTGAAGAGCAGATTGTTTGACTAAATTTAGTGGATTATGAAGAAGAATCCTTCATGGTTATTCGCAATTTATTTAGCTTGTTGATCATTGGTGATAGATGGCAGGAAATGGATATGCTTACGCGCACCAGACATTCAAGAATTTTAGTTCACTGATAAATAATACGCTTCAGAAATGAGACCCTATATTTTAGCCGAGTGCCATTGGAAACAAATCAAAGATGCAAATTTTGATTTGGCGATTCTTCCGTGGGGAGCATGCGAGGCACACAATTATCATCTTCCTTATGGAACCGATATCATTGAAGCCGATCGTATCGCGGCCGAGTCAGCACGATTAGCCTGGGAAAAAGGAGCACGTGTGATCGTGTTGCCGGCCATCCCTTTTGGCGTCAACACCGGCCAAGCAGATATTAATTTGGACATCAACATGAATCCGAGTACACAGTTCATGATCTTGCAAGACATTATCACCGTATTGGATCGCCAGGGGATTCATAAGCTGATGATTTTAAATAGTCATGGTGGGAATGATTTCAAAACGATGATCCGTGAACTGGGTTTAAAATTTTCCAATATGTTTTTGTGCCAGTGTAATTGGTTTCAGGCGCTTGATCAAAAATTGTTTTTTGAAAACAAGGATGACCATGCGGGAGAAATGGAGACGAGTTTGATGCTGCACTTAGCACCTGATTTGGTATTGCCGCTTTCAGAAGCCGGTGATGGCGCTGCCAAGAAATTTAAATTTACCGCCATCCGCGAAGGCTGGGCATGGGCAGAACGGAAATGGTCAAAGGTAACGGAAAGTACGGGTGTTGGTGATCCGCGCAAAGCAACCAAAGAAAAGGGCGAAAAATATTTTGAAGGCGTTACGAAAAAAGTAGCGCAGTTTATGGAGGAGGTAGCGAAGACGGGGAGGGAGGATTTTTATGAATGAGGTTTGATGTAGTTCCGACAGCGTCCCGAGGTGGAGACTCTGTGGAGTAAAAAAAGCTATTGTTTAATATCACAGAATCTCTGCGGAGAAAAAGATTGGAAGGTTTATAGTTACTTATTAACTTGGTCTCATGAAGCAGAAACTGTTAGTAATTATTATGGTGCTCACATTTGCAGCCTCTTATTCTCAAGACGTAATAACTAAGAAAAATGGGGACGATATTGCATCAAAGGTGATAGAACTAACACCTACTGAGGTTAAGTACAAAAAAATTGATAATCCTGATGGTCCGATCTATACAATTTTAAAATCAGATGTATTGATGATTCGATACGAGAATGGAACAAAGGATATTTTTAATGAAACGGTAGAAAAAGAATCGCCAGTTGCTCTGCCTTCTTCGGAAAGATTATTTTTTGTTGAAAAAACAGAAGAGGGATATGAGCAAGTAATAGTTGACAAACTGATTAACTTAAAAAGGGTTGTTACTACAAACCAAGAGACTTCTTTTTATACTGTTAAGTGTGTCATAACAAAGACTGGTGGTTGGGGAGTTCCTTGGGTAGGAAGTGTAGCAATCCTTGAAACTAAAACAGGCAATTCCATTTTGGTCTCAAAATCAGCAAAACAAATGGTTAGTGCCTTAAAAGGTTTCCAGAGTCCAAGAGTAATTATTTTTAGCAAAATTGCTGATGATTATTTGTCTGACCTTCTATTGGAATTAGATCGTATAAAATAATTTGGATGTTAATGGATTATGGAAACGGATTCCGTTTCTCAACAGAGTCTCTCGAAGAAATCTCTGGTGTGCCTAAACCATGAAACAAAATTTGTAGTTCCGACAGAGTCCCGAGGTGGAGACTCTGCGAAGAAAAAACCCTGGACTCTCAAAAAACCTTTAACCTGAAACTTTAAAACTCCAACTTCCCCACCGGCTTATCTTTCGTCAGCCGCATGCTCAAAACTTTTCCTTTTACAGTTACATGCACCAGATTTGATTGATCATCGTAAGTTTCCATGATCACATTATTTTT